>JANPIJ010000001.1:0-15069 GCA_031424955.1 Ferruginibacter sp.
GATTTTGTTTGATTGTTGCTACTGTTTGTTTAGAAAGGCGGATAGCTTGAGGTATCTTGGAAAGATCTGACGAGATAATGGTCATTTTAGCTACATCCATTGCAATGTCGCTACCTTTACCCATTGCAATACTAACATCGGCTGTTGCTAAGGCTGTACTATCATTAATTCCATCGCCTACCATCGCCACAATTTTACCTTGCTTTTGCAGCTCTTTTATAAAGTCGGCTTTGTGCTGCGGTAATACTTCCGCTTTGTAATGCTTAATCCCCGTTTGCTCAGCAATCGCTTTGGCAGTAGCCTCATTATCGCCCGTTAGCATATATAATTCGATGCCCATTTCCTGCATTTCTTTAATTGCCTGAACTGATGTTTCTTTAATCTTATCAGAAATAGCGATTACTGAAAGCGCCTGTTTGCTATTTGAAAACCAGATAACGGTTTTTGATTGTTTGCCCCATTCATCGGCCTGTTGTTGTAATTGATCCGCAATAGTAATGTTGTTCTCTGCCAGTAGTTTTTTATTACCGACAAAATAGGTTTCACCATTGTAATCTGCTTTAGCACCTTTACCTGTAATACTTGCAAACATTGATAAGGTTTTGGTAGCAACTCCTTCCAACTGTTTCACTACGGCCTCCGCCAATGGATGTTCCGATTGTTTTTCAATACTTAGTAAAATATCCTGGGTTGTATTATCATTACTCAGCCATTGTATGCCTGTAACCTGAGGTCTTCCCTCGGTAATTGTTCCTGTTTTATCTAAAACAATTGCATTTACTTTCTTAGCTAATTCAAGGCTTTCTGCATCCTTAATCAAAATACCGTTTTCGGCACCTTTACCAACTCCTACCATTATAGCCGTAGGTGTAGCAAGGCCCAAAGCACAAGGACAGGCAATAACCAATACCGTAACGGCTGCCAACAATCCCTGTACTACACCGTTATCGCCACCAAGAATAAGCCACAAAGCAAATGTGAGAATGGCAATACCCATAACTACGGGAACGAAAATGCCTGCAATCTTATCAACCAATTTTTGAACAGGTGCTTTACTACCCTGAGCATCCTGCACCATTTTGATGATTTGGGCAAGCATGGTTTCTTTGCCTACTTTAACAGCTTTGAATTGAAAGCTTCCTTTTTGGTTAATCGTCCCGGCAAATACTTTTTCACCGTCTTGTTTCAGTACAGGAACGGGCTCACCGCTCAGCATACTTTCATCCACGTACGAATTTCCGGAAGTAACCATTCCATCCACAGCGATTTTTTCGCCTGGTTTTACCAATAGTATATTACCTGCCTTTACATCTTCAATGGCTGTTTGTTTTTCTGTCCCGTCGGGCTGTATTACCATCACGGTTTTAGGCTGCAAGCCCATTAATTTTTTGATGGCTGAAGAGGTGTTTCCTTTAGCTTTTTCTTCCAATAATTTCCCAAGGAGTATGAATGCGATAACGACAGCCGCAGCTTCAAAATACACGTGAGCATGCAATCCGCGTTGATGCCAGAAATCCATAAAAAGCATATTAAAGACACTAAAAATATAGGCAATTCCCGTGCTCAATGCCACCAAAGTGTCCATATTAGCGGAGCGGTGTTTTGCCTGTTTCCACGCATTTATAAAGAAGTCTTTACCCAGCCAAAGAATTACAGGCGTAGAAAATGCCCACATGATTTCGTTGGCATAAGGGATATCCATAAAGAACATACCGATAGTTACTACAGGTATGGAAAGGATAACCGCCCATAAGGTTTTGTTTTTTAGCTTTTTGAATTTCTCTGCATGGATGGCCTCCAAAGATTCCTGCTGTTTTGTTTCCTCAACAATGAGTAAATCATAACCAATGGCCTGCACAGCCTTTTGAAGTTTGGAAGCATCCGTCATATTGGGAAGGTATTCTACCGTCAGATTTCCCGTTGCATAGTTTACTGAAGAACTAACAACGCCTGGTTCAGATGAGACGATACTCTCTGCGCTGCCTGCACAGGATGCACAGGTCATACCTAAAACCGGAAAAGAATTTTTAACTGTAGGAACACCGTATCCAAGATCCTTAATCGCCGCTACGGCCCGGCCTACGGCTTCATTGTCTGTAACAGTAATGGCCGCCCGGCGGTTGTTGATTTCTACTTTGGGCAATTCCACACCATCAATCTTTCCCAATCCTTTTTCAACGATTAATGCACAGTGTTCGCTTTCTACATCTTCCAAGGGTATGTAAACTGTTTCTCTATTGTTATTTGTAGCCATATTCGATTGCTTTTTTTGCAATACAAAATTGGTGACAAAAAGGGGAATCGCTATTGTGGAATTAAGGGATAGATTTGTAAGATTTACTTACACCTTATCTAATGGCTTTCTTTTATCTTCCCGAATTTGTTTGAAATGGCTTGGTGTCAATCCGGTTACTTTTTTAAACTGATTACTCAGATAGGCCACACTTGAATAGTTTAACCGGAAAGCAATTTCGCTTAAAGAAAGCTCATCATAAACCAGGAGCTCTTTTACCTTTTCAATTTTTTGGGCAATAAAATATTTTTCTATTGTGGTACCTGCCACCTCTGAAAACAGACTGGAAAGGTAATTGTAGTCATGGTTAAGTTTTTTGCTCAAAATATCAGATAGATTGGTTGTTGCCTCATTATCCTGATAATGTACCAAATCAATGATAACATTCTTTATACGCTCTATGATCCTGCTTTTTTTATCATCGATTACCTGAAATCCTAAAGGTACTAAAGCGCCTTCCAAAGCATCTCTTTCACTGGAGGTCAGCTCTTTTTCAAGTGTAACTTCTCCCAATTTCATATTTTTTATCTCTAATCCGAGTTTGTTCATTTCATTCTGCACCACCATAATACAACGGTTGCAGACCATATTTTTTATAAATAGTATGCTCATATTTATTCCTTGTTCACATTATAAAATATAATTCACATTAATCTAATGAACAAACTTACGCTTAAAATTAAGAGCATTTGAGATTCGCTAATTAATACGTACACTTATCTACTACGATATCCAATTCTTGCTGACAATTTTTACTATCGACATTTGCTTTTGGGAAATTGGCCTGGTTTATTATTTAACTCTTTCATCCCTGTTATTGCACCAAATGTTGCAAATGAGGTTCATTTTTAATCCGCTCCAATTGGGATTCAAAAACCTGAACAATACCCATTTATATGTGACGGTAGTTAGCTTCAATTTCCTATTTCGTCCTGTCTTCTGCCTTGTTCATCTACAAAGGATAAAATTTGTAGTATCTGATAGGCATTCGCTTCTGCAGCTACAGTATCATTATCTACGACAATTTCAGTATTTTCCCTGAAATTTGCCCTTATGTCAATATACAGCTTAAAGCAAGGATATTATTTATACCATGATGTGGAGTTTGTATTAAATCAAATCGGTGAATTATATAAAGTTGAAGTGAATGATAATAAAGCAAGAGCTGTAAGCATAATGGAACTTAATAAGAAAAATCATTTTGCCTCACCAGAAAGTAAGGAGAGATTCAATGCAATTGTTCCTAAAATAAAAACATTGCATACAAGTATGTATCATTTACTGGAGAGCATTTACAGGGCTACCTATAACCAGGTGTTTAATACAACTGCTATCGAAAATCAATTTCCTGATTTTAAATATTTCCGAATGCTGAATAATAAAATTAAGCATTTTAATGAGGCTGATATTGATTTAATAGAGGTGGTTTTTATGGACGGAACAAAGAATATTATAGAAGTTGGCTGTCAGTATAAAATTGGAGGGGCCTGGGAAATTAAATATTATGCTCAATTTATTGTAATGGTTCTTGAGATTTTAAAGGAACTCAACATCGTTAGTTTTGATAACGATTAAATCAGTACAACATTTCCTTCTTTATTTTGTAAAAGGCTTTGGGAGTTTTTGAAAACCCTTTTTACCTCCTGCTTGCAATACATTCTGTAACTAATAACAACAGATGAAAGAATAGTAAGCAAACCAATAAAAACAATTGAAAATTCAATGCTAAAGACATCTGTGTATCATTGTCACATTATAGACCATCATGCGGCAGGTATGATGGCAAATTTTGAAGTTATCGATTCATTGCAACCAGCAAGGAAAAACAGGAATCGTTCCTTGGATGCCATTGTAATTAAAATCAGATGATTTTATTGTCTTTTAGATCGCTTTGGAAATTGTATAACTATAACTCCAAATTATTCCCTCAGGAAATACTAGATTTTGCTATTGCCTTAGAAATTGGAGTTTGTAAATCCCTTCTCTGTTAAATTCCATCCCGGTAACCCTGCCTGTATTGTCTTTTACAAAATGAATAATATTTGTGCCTATAAAATCACATGCATATAAATCGCCCTCATAAGCTGTTAAAGGAACATCGTATACCCCGAAAAATTTAAGAAATAAGCTACCGTCCTTTTCAAAAAAATTATAGGTCGCGTTAAGTTCATCAGAATAGTATGCTCCTGCCAACATCTTTATCTCCGCAGCAGCAGGAGAGGAGGTCTTAATAAAATGGAAGGCTGCCTGGCCGGCTCTTGTTGTATACAGAATCACCGGCCCAATGAATTTGTATTGATCTATTACTTTGTCTTCAACTTTAAAAGAGCATTCTTTTCCCGGTAATAATTTTTGATACCCTCCCTGCGGTGAAGCTGCGATCTGTAATCCTTGTGATGTTCTTGTAAAGCGCATGGCCGACATGTTTGTTTTATTGATGTATGCAGCTTCTGCCGGTTCACAGGAATTTCTGTCATTGTTTACTGTTGTTTTTTGCAGTTTTAGGAATAGGGCTGCTATTTTAAATAACCGGTCAGTTAAATTATATGCGTCTTCTGTATTAGCCAGGCAAATAACTGTAAAATGTTCACCAGGAAAACGGATCATTTCTGATTTGTATCCTGCATCTGAACCGCTATGACTCATAGCCATCTTACCACGAAATGGTTCTATTTCCAAACCTGCAGCATAAGGAATATATTGCCCGTTGTTCAACCGCCCTCTTTGCAATTGCAATTGCAGTAGTTTTTTACCAAATACCGGTTCGTAAAATATGCGGTCATATTTTGCAAGGTCCGCAGCGGTTGTTATCAAACCGGTTGAACCATAACTATTACCTTGAAAATGCGCTGACTTAAACTGCCTTTTCCCGGCATCAGCTGTTACGGAATATCCAATAGCAATACCGGTATCAGATGCCGGGAAACTTTGGACAAAACTGCTTTGATCCATTCGAAGCGGTTTGAATATATACTGTGAAGTGAAACCGGTAAACGACATTTTACTTACACGTTCAATAATGATAGCCAGCAATACATAACCACTGTTATTGTATTCAAATCTTTCACCCGGTTTAAAATTCCTTGTTTTCTGCATGGAAAGATATTTGAGTACATTATCATTATTGTACTGGCTTTCATCTTTAAAGCTCATTGCTGTTAATGTAAAACCGTCACGCAATCCTGATGTATGATATAATAAATGTTTCACACGGATCGTATCACCCAAAAAAGGTAACTCAGGTAAATATTTGCGGATATCATCTTCCATATTTAATTGTCGTTTCACGGCCAGTAGTAAAACAGATAAGCCGGTAAACTGTTTAGACATTGATGCTATCCATATCCTTCGGTTGCTGCTGTTGGAAATTTGTTTTTCAATATTTGCTGATCCATAAGGACGATCCAGGATAACACTGCCTTTATGCAGGATCATCAATTCCATTCCCGGGCTATTTGGCTTGTTCCATGTTGAGAAGAGTGAATCTATTTTTTGACGCTGGACTGCTGTAGTTTGTGAAAAAGCCTGATTATCTGGTAACGCAATCGTGATAAGAACTACCAGAGTTACTGCTACGATGATGATTTTTTTCATGAGACTTTTTTATCGTTGGTTCAATTGATTTTTATTTTTGAAAAGCTGTGTAACATTAATGATCCTGGAAGCGAATAATTCTACAGTAAGCTGGTCGCCGGTATGTATTGGATGAACCTTATCGAGGGAATTGTCGCATTGCGCCATCAATCCTATATAACTTGCCATCCGGTTTTGACCATCTGTTTGTTCGTTGTTGATAAAGCGGGGAAGGATGCCAAGACTGATCCAGCACATGCCATGCTGGGCTGCAAATAATACCAATGAAGTAAGCGTATTGAGTTTATCGCCGTTGGTGGTGGAGGATGTTGTAAAACCGGCAGCCAGTTTATCTTTCCAGCATTGCTTATACCAGAAACTACCCGTTGCTTCCATAAAATTCTTAAATCCTGCTGAAACATTTCCAAAATAAGTAGGACAACCAAAAATAATTGTGTCAGATTCATTAAGTAGGTCAAAATTAGTTTTCGCTTCTTCAACAGTAAGAACGTGAACAGTTGTATCGGCTGTCCTTAACTCTGAAGAAAGAAGTTCGGCAAGTTGCCGGGTATGTCCCGTTCCACTGTGATAAACTATAGACATGATCGCTTTTTGCATAAGTGTTTATTTTCTTATACAAATTTCAGATTTTGAGAGGTCCTGTACAATCATCTATGGTAAATAAATATATTACCGTATGATAATAATTTGGAAGAAAAGAACCAATATTGTTTAATGAGATCCTGGCTGGGAACGGATCCTGCTAAGGCTTTGAGGCGTTATGCCGAGATAAGATGCGATCTGGTGATTTGGAACCCGTTGCTCTATCTGCGGATATTTTGCAATGAATTCTTCATATTGTTCACTGGCGCTTTTGGCCAAGGCAGAAGATACTCTTTTATTGGAGGCCATGAAAGCATTCTGAATCATGATACGAAAATGCCGTTCCATCTTTGGCACTTCCTGGTAAAGTATTTCAAGGTTCTCTTTGGTTATCTGTAATACTTCAGTTTCTTCAATACAATCGATATTATACTTAGTGGGAGTTTCGCTGAGAAAACTATTTAAGTCGCCTACCCACCAATCCTCCAGTCCAAACTGTAAAACATGTTCCTGGCCTTTTTCATCCACTTCGTATGTACGCGTAACACCTTTTACAATAAATGTTTCATACCGGGTTATATCACCCTCCTGTAATATGTATTGTTTTTTCCTGAATTTTTTAAAACTGAATAATCTTTCGATCACCCCGATCTCTACTTCAGTGAGGTCAACATATTTACCAAGGTTTTTGATCAAAGTTTCGTACATACCATTCCCATTGTATTTTCAAAATAAAGAAATCTATTTCAAAAATTATAGGCTTAATTTATTTCAATGATCTTCCCGCCGGACATATAAGCGTCACCACCAGCAAATAACCGATCGATTCCGCCATCCCTTATTTCAAGGTCTACCTGTATAAGGCTGGGAGAGGGCGTTTTCATGAACCGGCCCTGTTCGATCCTGAACCGGCTCTTTTTGATCTTTTCCATTTCATATAACCAGGCAGCCAGTGGCCCGGCAGCCATGCCTGTAGCCGATTCTTCATCAATTCCATAGAATGGACCGAACATCCTGGCTGTAGCATCAAAGCTGCTGTTGCGGGTTGATGTATAGACATAATAGCCAACCAGGTTATACCGCTCAGATACACGATACGCTATTCCCCTGTCATAATCTATTTCTTTTAATTTTCGTTCATCATTCAGTGGTACGATCAAAAACGAATTACCGGTATTAACGATAGTAGGAAGTAGGCCGGGTTTCAAATCAACAGGTTCGATGTGGAGTGATGCAAAGATCTCCTCCATGGATTCCGCCGGCACCTGCATCACCGGGGCAGTCTGTTCCATAAAAGCAAGGCCGTTCCTGAACTCGATCTTCCTGGTGCCATCAATGGTTTCTTTGGATGAGTGATCAGTAGGAATCTTTCCATTCTTTTTTAGATAAGAAAAAGTAGCAATGGTAGCATGTCCGCAATGTGGTATTTGTTTCAAAGGTGTAAAAAAGTCGAGCTTAAAGTCGGCGATAGCTGATGCTGAAACGAAAGCCGTTTCAGCAAAGCCTGCTTTTGTTGCGATAGCCTGTTTGGTATCACTTGCAAAGTCATCTGCATTAAAAACAACGCCTGCCGGATTGCCACCCGTTTCACCGATGCTGAATGCATTAATGATATGTACATCTATGTTCATAATAGAATTTTATAGTTCCCTGCTTTTAGTTTGCGATGCAATTTTATTTTGCTTTAATTGTTCTTCAAAACCGAGCCGGTCGCTCTGCAGCCAATACTCTGCTATCTTTCCATGTTCAACCCGGTACACTGCTGAAGTATATTCAACCAGCGGTAACCCTGTAGGCTCATAGTCATCCAGTTTTGCCATATGTTTCCCTTTCTGGATCCAGCGGGCATATACTTTGTTGTCTTCTGCTATCAGTTCTGTTACTTCAAATTCGAATTTTCCGAATAGTTCTAAAAAAGTCTTTACGTGTGCTGCATAATTTTCAGGTGTGCGTTTACCTGTAGCAGGATTTTCTGAATTAACCTGGTGCGCCAGTACCGTATCGGCCATATAATCTTTTGCTTTCTCCGGGTTTAACCCTGAACGTACATTTTTAAGAAATTCGGTGACTACCAGTTTTGCAGGTTGTGCCATAGCTGTTACTGTTAATAATAATAATACAAAGACTGAAATTATCAATTTGAATAGTGCGTACATAATTTTTTTTATTTTCATCCATTTAATGATTTTACGGATCATTTGAATTTTGGGATCAATTTACCTGCTTTGTTTTTACTGATCAGGGCATCAATGGAAAAACGCCCTGCGCCTGATATTACCAGAGAAAGCGACATGCCGATGGCAAGCAGGAAAAATTCCATTCCTTCCGTTTTTTGATTTCCGAACCAGTTCATAAAAAAATAGTTGGTGAAACTGGTAAGGATCACACCTGTCATTACCCCTGCAATCGCCAGGCTCCAGAAGCGTGTGGCAAAGCCCAATAAAAGAAATAGTGAACCAAAGAATTCGATGATGATGACCGCGAATCCTACTACCCATGGAAGGTTCTCGGTACCGGTAAAATAGTTCATGCTTCCTTCAAAGCCAAACCCTCCGAACCATCCCAGTAACTTTTGTGCACCATGCGGAAATAATACGATCGCTGTAAATAATCGCAGGAGCAGAGGTGCTGTGCTGTCTGTTTTCTTTAATATCCATGTTTTCATAATAATTTTTGTTTAATAGTTTTTAGTAAATGTTTACGGTACAAATTTTCAAAAACAGTAAGCCGGTAGCCAATCACCTTGGTTAAATAATAATATTACCATAGGATAATAATATTGATAAGAAGACTTTTTGTTCGGAGCAAACCATACTCATCAATGAACAATTCAGGCTGTTTTTTTTTTCGCCGCTTTTGGTGTTCCCTGAACAGACAGCGCCAAAGAAATATAACGTGCTATGCCGCAGCGTGGTTTAAGTTACCTGCTACGTTCGACACTTCCATTGCCCAAAGTTTTCCCTTATTGTAGATGTAAATGATTGCAAAAAAAGGTAAATTACAATAGTTAGCATCTTATGGGAGAAGAAATACTCAAATTTATAAGGAGTTACATAGACCTTTCTGAAGAAGAGGCGGATATTGTAAGACAAAGCAGTCGTATTGAAACATTTAGAAGGAATGAAATATTACTGTCAGAAGGAGAATATGCCAGAAATCACTTCTTCATAATAAGAGGATGCGTTAGAACTTATTACATCATAGATGGTGAGGAAAAAACTACAGAATTCTATACTGAAAATCAATCGGTGATTCCCGTAGGTATTGTAAGTAAACAACCTTCTGAATACTATATTGCCTGCTTAGAAGATTCCACCATCGCAATTGGATCAGAAGAAAAAGACAATGAGCTCATAGAAAAGATACCGAAGCTCAAAGACCTGATCATGAAATCCGATACCCAGGTGAGGATACAGAACCAGGTGATGTTTGATAATTTCAAAAATAAAAACCCTGAGATGCGGTACCGGTTTCTGCTCGAAACAAGACCCGATTTGTTCAACAGGGTTCCGCTGCAACAATTAGCCACCTACCTGGGTATTACTCCAGTGTCTTTAAGCAGACTGCGTAAAAGAATTTCCGGAAGATAAAAATTATCTTAAGATAATTTTTATCTGAGTAATGCACTGTACGTTTGCATCCGAATTAAATGAAAGTTTAAAAAAGTGAAACCGTTAATCGTTTTATTTAGTGCATTTGCCATTTCTCTGGTAGTATTGAAAATATTTAAAGGCAGCTTTGAGTTTGGATTATCGGGCAGAATAGCGATGTCGGCAATGCTTATATTTACAGCTATTGCACATTTCGCATTTACCAAAGGAATGGAAATGATGCTCCCCTCATTCATTCCTTACAAAACTCAGGTGATTTATCTAACAGGAATAATTGAATTTGCAGCAGCTATTGGAATTCTTATTCCCGCATTCAGGACAATTACGGGTTTTCTTTTAATTGCCTTTTTTCTCCTGATACTTCCTGCAAATGTGCTTGCGGCAATAAAAAATATTGACTACCAGAAAGCAAATTTTTATGGTAATGGAATAAACTATTTGTGGTTCAGAATTCCATTACAGGTTCTCTTCATTTTGTGGACCTACTTTTTTATAATAAAACACAAATAACAATTGGCAATTAAATCTATTGCTAAGGTGTCACAATGCAGGCTGCCGTAATTTTTTTTCGGCTAACTGACAATTCAAACTTAAATTTTGATAGAATGAAACTTATTGCAAAAGATATTTTCCAGATTCCGGTAATGCCAAGAAACAGTATCAACACATATCTGGTTGAAGATATTTTAATTGACGCCGGTATTAAAAGCTCAGCCAGCACTATTTTAAAAAGCCTTACCGGCAAGCCGGTTTCTTCACATGTTTTAACCCATGCGCATGCCGACCATCAGGGCAGCAGTAAGGTAATCTGTGAACATTTCGATATTCCGCTTTGGTGTAGTTTATTGGAAAAACCACAGGCAGAAACCGGTGATGTAACAAAGGAATATCCCAGACAAAATCACATTATTACAAAATTTCAAAAAAGATTCTGGGCAGGGCAGGGGTATAAAGTTTCCCGGACCTTAAAAGAAAATGATTGTATAGGAGATTTTAAAGTGATTGAAACGCCGGGCCATTCGAGTGGACACCTGTCATTTTATCGGGAAAAAGATGGGGTATTGATCGTTGGCGACGCATTGGTAAATATGAATCTGGTAACCACATTTGTTGGTTTGCACCAGCCACCTGCTTTATTCACTACCAACAAAGAAATGAATATTAAATCCATAAAAAAACTGGCATCATTGCATCCTAAAATTCTTTGTTTTGGCCATGGCCCCGTTTTATTTAACACGGGCCAGTTTGAAGAGTTTGCCAAAAAAATATAATTATCATCCAGGAAAATAAAATTAATGAAATTTTCAATCACCACAGCATTACTATACTAACTGTAACAGCAGATGCACAAAACAGACTTACTTCTGGTAAAAACATTTTTTAAAAAAGTGCCAATCGTAAATTGTGGAATCAGGAGATCAATACAACTGGCAGGAAGATGTTGATGGCTTTGATAAAATTGTAGCTTAAATCAAAAGCCTTCAATTATCAGCTTGATGTATCACCATTCCCGATCCACGTTTTAGTTTTATAAAAATAAATAATCAGTGTATGCTAAATAAATTGAACAGGCTGCGTATAGAAACAAAGCGGCTTCAAATAAGAAATTTGAAAATGGAAGACCTCGGGGACTTTTATGAATATCGTTCAAATCCGGATGTGACAAAATACCAGGGCTTCGATGTTTTTAGCATTGAACAGGCCAGGGATTTTATCAGTTCGCAGAAAGATAAAGTATTTGGCAATGGGGGAGAATGGGTACAGTATGGAATTGAAAATAGAGAAACAGGTAAACTTATTGGCGACTGCGCCATTAAGCTTGACGAGTACGATAAAAGAATAGGAGAAATTGGTATCACGGTTTCCCCGGCTGAGCAGAACAAAGGTTATGCAAAGGAAGTTTTAAAAGCAATCCTGAATTTTTTATTTTTGATAGAAGATTTTCACCGGGTTACAGAAACCGTAGATGCAGAGAATGCCGCTTCTATTCAGTTATTGAAAAGTGTTGGTTTTAGAGAGGAGGGGCATTTTATTGAAAACATATTTTTTAAAGGCAAATGGGGAAGCGAATATCAATATGCCATGTTGAAAAAAGAATGGGAATTTCATCAATGATAAAATACAGCCAATGAGCAGAATTTATTTTTCGGTTTTACTATGTATCTTTTTTTTAAGCCCCGGCAATAAAAAAGCTTATAGCCAGGCATGTGGAATCCGTCAGTTAGACCCTGTTGTTGCCGGTTTTCTTAAACTGATCGAATACAAAGACCTGAGCCTGGAACAGCTTCGCAGTATACCCATTGAACAAATTAAGTTTGCTGGGCCACCTGCAATTCCCTATCCAAACAAAGATGTAAAGCGTATAAAAATAACCGCCGACAGTATCCCTGTGTTAGTTTTTAATGCAACACAGGCGCAGCACATTCCTATAATTATCAATTATCATGGTGGTGGTTTTATTTCTCCTTTATTGCCAGGGCTTGAACATGATCTATGGCGGGATTCTAAGACTTACAATGCGATAATATTTGCCGTTGATTACCGGGTGGCACCCGAAAACAAATTTCCAGCATCTGTTAACGACAGTTATAATGCCTTTAAATGGATTGCTGAACATGGGGAAGCATTTGGAGGAGATACCAGCAGTATTGCTTTAATGGGAATCAGTGCTGGTGCAAACCTCGTTGCAGTAATAAGCCAGAAAGCAATGAAAGAAGGCATTGCTGGTAAAATAAAGTTACAGATCATGAATGGCCTGCCTGTTGATCTCAGTCCTAAAAACATGGAAACTTCACTTTCCTACCAGCAAAATGCAAAAGGATATTTTCAAACAAAAGATGCCTGTTATTTCGCAGTAGAAAATTATGCTCCTGGCCAATATAACAACCCCGAAGTTTCGCCGATACTGACAAAGGATTTGACTGGATTGCCAACAGCGGTAATTATCAATGCCGAATTTGATCCATTAAGAGATGACGGTATTTTATATGCGAAAAAATTAAGAGCCGCAGGAGTGAAGGTTTTGGAGAAATGCTTTGCAGGACAAATTCATTGTTTAATAGGTCTCCGTCCGGGTGACCAGGCGCAAATGGATTACGAAGCATTTGTGAGGTCTGCAATGATAGACTGTTTTACCAGATAGGTATAGCATTCAACAGGTAATTTTACACCGCCTAACTTATTATAGCATGTAACAAAAGGATATTCAAGGCAGCGTTCCTCTAGCCCAACAGATTGCGGCACATTTACAACAAAGCAGGTTTGTTGATTTTGGTCACTTCGATAAGAATGTAGTGATCCTTAACCCATAAAAACAATATTACTGAAACTTGCGGAAGCCTTTAGACAATATTTTAAACCCAACTTTAAATAATCAATGAAAATATTTATTTATTCTATTACGCTATTATTTTTTTCTTTTTGTGCCAAAGCACAGGAAAGCAATTCTTTTACCGTTGGATTTGAAAAAAGTTTACCCTCAAAAATATTAGGTGATGAGCGTACAGTTTGGATTCATATTCCAAAGAGCAATGGTGGAAATGAAAATACCGGCAAAGGGCGTTACCCGGTAATTTATTTATTAGACGGCGATGCAAATTTTAATGATATTGTTAGTATGACCGAATTTATGAGTAATGCAGGCCTTTGTCCACCAATGATCGTAGTTGGCATTTTACATCATTCCCGGATGACCGAGCTAACATTTGGTACAGATAAGGAAACGCCGGGTGTTGTTGGCCACGGTGAAAAATTCATGCTCTATGTGGAAAAGGAATTGATGCCATTCATTGAATTAAATTACCCAACAGCTCCCTACAAGCTCTTCATTGGCCATTCTGTCGGTGGCCTCACTGTTGTGAATACCTTGATACATCATCCCGATTTATTCAATGCCTATATTTCTCTTGATGCTGCTTTATGGTGGAACAATCAGCAAATTGTAACAGAAGCAAAGATGATTTTAGCAAACAAGGATTATAAAGGAAAGACCTTGTTTATGGCATTGGCAAACCGGATGGAAAGAGGAATGGATACGCTAAAAGTTCAAAAAGATACTACTGAGGGTACTGAACTTATTCGCAGCAATCTGGAATTCATTAAAGATATTTTCAAAAGCAAAACAAATCAATTGCGTTTCAGGCACGCATTTTATGAAAATGACGATCACAGTTCAGTCCGATTCATCGGAGAGTATGATGCACTCCGTTTCATTTTCGATTATTACAAACTTAAAATTTATAATAGTGAATTAGATGATCCCAATTTTAAATTGAACTCTTTACTGATAGCACACTATAATACTGTTTCTGTGCAAGTTGGCTATCCCGTTAAACCAGATGAAAGCCAGGTTAATAATCTTGGATACTATATGTTGAGGCAAAAACAATTTATTAAGGCAGAAGCATTGTTTAAACTCAATATTGCAAACTATCCCGAAACTGCTAATTGTTATGATGGATTGGGCGATTTGTACCTGGCAAAAGGTGATAAATTACAGGCCATAGAGAGTTTCAAAAAGACTTTGTCGTTAAAGTTCATTCCGGAGACAAAACAAAAGCTTGAAAAATTATTGAAGGAAAAAAAATAAGGTTCGCAACGCTGCAACCATCATTCGCTGGACACAGACAAACTAATAGATGAGCGAAGAGAAAAGGGTATGCGCACAACATTGGGTCATTCTATGACAATCTCTTCGAAGCACTGATTAAGTAATAATGGAAGCCAAAACAATTTTGATTACAGGAAGCACTGATGGGATTGGAAAGTGGCTGCAAATGCTTTGACAAGGTAAGATGTAAAAACTCGTCTCTTTGCAAATCACATTCGGGTCTGATTAAAATATATTGCAGAATAAATTTTGCAATAATAAACCCTGTTATAACTGCCGCTTTTTTTGTCATTGAATTATTCCTATTTGCTAAAATCGCTGTTGGTTGAAGATGCACCACATCAATTTATATAGTGTTAGTTTTTTAATATTCTTTGCAA
>JANPIJ010000002.1:0-7061 GCA_031424955.1 Ferruginibacter sp.
GAACAACAATTGGCTATTGCATTGAGGCTGGTAAATTTAACTTCTGCTTAGGTTAAGTTGATGCGGGTGAAATTTAAAACTTATAACTATACCCCAATCTCACCACCTGTGTTTCGTAATAATCGGTGCCAATGAATTTAAACCCATTTCCGTTAATTTCTTTTTTAACCCGAAGGGTTCCCAGCAGATCGCTTGCATTCAAAAATAACTCTCCCTTTCCTTTTTGAATGCCTTTCTTAAAACCAAGATCAATGGAGAAGCGCTCCGCAATCCTTCCCTGTGGAATAATATCCGGCGCCAAATAAATACTGGTAATTTGAATATCCATGCTTTTAGGAAAATGAAAAATTGCATTCAGTTTTACATTACCTGAATAATTAGTTTCCTTGCCTGCGGTATATGTAACGGGCGTTGGATATTGATTGATGACCGTAAATGCTCCAATCGTATTGTGATAACCGTTCAGGTTGATATTGAATGAAAATACTTTGGATACTTCCTGGCTATAAATAAGTTCCACGCCGGTATTGAAGGCATTCTTGGCATTCTGAAAAATATTGTAAATAATGTTGCTTCCGGGTGTAGTTGTGCCAATACGGGTAATCACATCCTTTGTTCTTCTGTGATACAAGGCACTATAAAAATAACCTTTTCCAAAATTGTCCTTATACCCAAGCTCAAAGCTTTGGGTAAACTGGGGGCGCAAACCGGGGTTACCCACTTTAAGCACTTCCGGCTCATCGTATTTAGGGAAGATACGGATATCGCCTTCATCAGGCCTGTCTACCCGCCTGTTGTAAAAGAAAGAGAACTTACTTTTATCAGTTACATTGTATCCCAGTCGCAAACTGGGGAATGGTTGCAGGTAATTATACCCGTCACTGTTATAAGTGTTGTGATTGGGATTTACGGTGTATTCCAGATTTACATATTCCAATCTCAGGCCGGCTTCCAGCTCGAATTTATTATTTTCATACACATAATTGCCATATACTGCCGGGATAATTTCGTTGTACTTTGCCCAGCCTGCTGCGTTTACATCCAGGGGTGAATTGATACCCGGAAAAAAACGCATATTGGTAGGGATGTAGCGCCAGCGGAATTTGGTACCGGTCTCTATCCTGCCATGTTTTAATGGCCGCACATAATCAATATTCAGATCGGTTACATTTTCATCGGCTATCAGCATAAAGGTATCCCTGCCGGTAAATGTGGGCATTATGTTAGTCAGAAAGTATTTTTCATCCTCCCGGTGAAAGGTATAGTTTAGTCCTATGTTTAACAAGTGACCAGGTTGTTTAAATTTATGCTGGTATGCGGCAGATGCTGTTGCAGCACTGTTCACTTCATCCTCATAAAACTGCCATAGCCGCATGCGCTGGGTTAGCTTCGAATTAAAGTAAGGGATGTCGCCGCTGTCTCTTACATATTCGCTGCTATACAAACCCGAAACAGTCAGGGAATTATTATCATCCATATACCAGTCGAGACCACCTTTTACCGTGCCTACGGTAGTAATCCTGTTTCTTTTTACCTGCTGTTTAATGGTATCGCCATTAGTATAATAGCGGTCTGCAAATTCATTCCTGTTGAGGGTTTTGTTGTATAGATAATCACCCTGTACAAACAGGTTCACTTTATTCTTCCGGTAATTCAGGGAAAGTGAAGGATTATATTTGGGGGTATTCTGATATTGTGGGCGTATGGTCGGGTAATTTTCTTTTTTCTCCCGGATGGCGCCTAGGCCGGTGGTAAGGCCAATTTTTCCATTAAAACCCTGTTTCCTGCTTTTTTTATAAATGATATTGATGATACCGGCATTGCCATTGGCATCATATTTTGACGAGGGGTTGTTGATGATTTCAATCCGCTCAATAGCAGAAGCAGGAATATTATCCAGGCCGGCCTGGTTGCCAAAACCGGTGAGTGCTGTTTGTTTGCCATCTACCAATACGGTCACTTTATCGCTTCCCCGCAATAATACTTTGCCTCCTTCATCAACGGTGATGCCGGGTAAATTTTTCATCGCTTCCAATACAGATCCTCCGCCCTGGCTGATATTATCGCTTACAGAAAATGATTTTTTGTCCATTTTATCCCCAACTGTTTCCAATGAAGTACTTACCGTTACTTCCTGTAACGACTTTGTATTTTCCGACAGTTCAATAGTGGAGAGATCCAGGTATTCACTCAGTCGTCCAACAAGTACCGGTATTTTTTGAGTATGATACCCTGCATAAGATAATTCAAGGGTGTAGTTACCGTGCTCCACGTTTGCAATAGAGAAACGGCCTTCTTCATTGGTAACGGTGCCGGCTACAAAACTGCTGTCTTTTTCTTTTTCCAATACTACGTTTACATAAGGTAATGCCGCTTTATTGGTAAAGTTTTTTATTTGCCCGGATAGGGTAACTTTTTTTGACTGCGCTATTAGTATGGCAGGAATAAATATCACAAGCAGGAGTACCCCGTATCTTTTCGCCGGCATATTTTATATTATTTTCTGTAAAACTGCGATACAAATTTGAAAACTTTCTGAATTTTAAAAGTTGATTGTAAAATGATGTAGGTGGTTCTTAAAATCGTAGTCAATTGTCCAGTTGTGGGTATTGCAGATTTTTTTTACAATGGCCAATCCTAATCCGCTGCTGGGAGCTTCATTATTTGAGTTCGTAAATCGTTTGAATAGTGTAGCCGAATTCAAAGCGCTGGTGCCGGAGTTTGCAAAAGTGAGCGTTTGTTGATTTAGCCGAATACTTATAACTCCGTTTTCGAGGTTGTGACGAATCGCATTCAACAGCAGGTTGGTAACCATTATCTCAAACAGGCTATGGTTGGCGCTGATGGTGATATGTTCTTCAATATTGGATTCAAGCTTTATATTTTTTGTGGTAAAATGCTCCTCCAGCAATTCAATGTTTTCATTAAGAATGGTACTAACCTGCAATAGCTCATTTTCTGCAAACTGCCTGTTTTCCAATTTAGACAATAGCAGTAGATTTTTATTTATCCTGGACACTTTTGCCAGCGGAATATTTAGCGATGCAATTTTTTCAGACTGTTCTTTGGTGAGCGAATTGTCCTGCAATAACAGGTCGACCTTTGATTTTAGCAAAGCCAATGGCGTTTGCAATTCATGAGAAGCATTTTCTGTAAATTCTTTTTGTTGCCTGTAGGCGGCGGCATTTTTTTCAATCAATCGCGACAATGCCTGGTTCAGCGTTTCAAATTCATCTATATCCGACGATTGAAAGGGGATGGTATCATGGCCTTTCAGGTCAAATGACTTAAGCTGGCTGATCGTGTTATAAAATGGTTTCCATACAATCATTGACAACCGCCTGTTTAGCAGGATGAATCCACCCAATAACAGCACAAAGAAAACTATGGTGACTAAAACAATGATAAGCAGGGTTTCATAAAATTCTTCCATATTGGTTTCCACCATCAGGTGGTATGGCTTTCCATTTATTAATATGGTTGTGAGCGATCCCCTGAATTGTTCTATTTCTTCTTCATGCACATCATACCGGATGGTGGTATAAATGCTATCTTTTATAATATTGGATGTTGGTGCGGGGGTAAGTCTTGTCCGGGGCTGAATTTTATTCCACATGTCCAGCATTTTCAGGAGTGAGGAATCATTCAGCCCCAATTCATTGACCTTCTTTTCGATTTGTTTCCGGATAACGGTGTGGTGTTTATCCAATTCTCTTTTCCACAGATAGTTGATAATGAAAAAGTAAACAGGTACGCTAAAAGCCAGTACCAGCATAGCGTAGAAAGCAAAGGGTTTTATAGTTTTTTTGAGTAGTTTCATCCGGCATCCCATTTATAGCCTGTGCCGTAAATTGTTTTCAGCCAGTTACCGGCACCTGCGTCCGTTAGTTTTCGCTTCAGGTTTTTTATATGAGCATATACAAAATCATGGTTGTCGAGCATATCGGCAATATCGCCGGATAAATGTTCAGCCAACGCACCTTTTGAAATTACGCGGTTTTTGTTTCCAATAAAAAGTAACAGCAGGTCGAATTCCTTTTTTGTAAGCGCAACCGGGGTACCCGATACCTGTACGGTTTTGGAAAGCAGATCAATCTGAATGTCATTCTGCTGAATGATATTAGAATTGGAAAATTGCTTTCTCCTGATCAGGGAATATATCCTGGCAGAAAGTTCTGCTAAATGAAATGGTTTGGCCAGGTAATCATCTGCCCCTATTTGTAAACCATTTATTTTATCTTCAAGAGAATCTTTTGCCGATATGATGATTACACCATCCTGTTTATTTTGCTGCTTTAGTTCTTTTAATATAGAAAGGCCATCGCCACCGGGAAGCATTAAATCCAGTAAAATGCAATCATAATGATACAGCGAAATTTTTTCCAAAGCAGGATGGAATGCGGCGGCAATTTCGCATAAATAGTTTTGAGTAATTAAATAATCGGACATATTTTTAGCCAGGTCCGCCTCATCCTCAATGATCAGAATTTTCATTTTGCTAATTTACTTACTGAAATTCGAAGAAATTCTGAATAGCCAGGTTAAATAAAAAATGAGATGATTTTTATTGTGAAATCAGCTTGCTTTACTTGTAAGCATAGTAACCAATTATACAAACCCTGCAGTCACTTCCTCCATAGTTTTCTCCACCTTAAAAAAAGAAATGATTTTTGCTATTACACCTTCCACCATCGCATCAGGGCAACTGGCTCCACTGGTTAATAAAATTTTAACGGGCTTTTCAAAGTCCAAAAAGTTGTTCGTTGTCTTTTCAGTCTTTTGATGAAAATCGAAATGATTCAACTGGTTTTTGCTAATTATTTTATCTTCCGAATTAATAAAATAGGTGGGCAGTTTTTCTTCACATAATTCTACCAGGTGCGATGTATTGCTGCTATTATACCCACCAACAACAATGGCAAAATTCGCCTCAGTTTTTAAAAGCCCGTAAACAGCGGTCTGGTTATCATTGGTGGCATAGCAAAGCGTATCCCTGGTGTCAGCAAATCGTTCCTCAATATTTTCGGCCGTTAAATTATAATGTTCAATCATTACCTTTTTCAGGTAATCGGATATGCTTTGTGTGTCGCTTGCCAGCATAGTCGTTTGGTTAACTACCCCAAATCGTTGAAGGTCTTTTTTTACGTCAAATCCGGGGGAATACCGTCCTTTGAATTCCACATAAAAATCTTCGGCTTGTTTTTCGCCGGTAATGTATTTGCTTAAGGCAACTGTTTCCTTCATATCATTTACCACCACGGCGGGGGTATTGAAGGCAGCGTGCGAAAAAGTAGCCCTGGTTTCCTCATGTGTTGGTTTGCCATGTACAATTACGCTGTAGTTGTTTTTCGCTATCTGTTCGCTCCGGTTCCATACTTTTTCTACAAACGGGCAGGTAGTGTTGTATTGTTCAGTTTTTATACCGATGGTATTTAGTTTTTCTTCAATATCAAGGGTTGTTCCAAAGGCTGGGATGATTACGATGTCTTCACCGGAAAGGCTGTCGAAAGGGATCATCTGCTCTCCATGGGTATCTTGTAAAAATTGAACGCCTCTTTGCTGAAGATCCGCATTTACCTGCGGGTTGTGTATCATTTCACTTAACAGGAAAATACGTTTACCCGGATTTTCTTCAATAGTACGAAACGCAATATCAATGGCATTTTCCACGCCATAGCAAAATCCAAAATGACGGGCAAGGTAAATTTGAACCGGGCCAAAATCGAGCAGGGTAGGAGTAAAATCTTTCTTCATTTTATCGTCCTGTTTACGCTTTCTTTTGATGGCGGCAATTAATGGGCTTCGGTAAATATTGGGAACACTAAATTGTTTCATAATGGGATATATAACAGGTGCAAAGGTACATTGTTGATATTGATTAAATCGTTTAGCGGTTTTCCAGAAATTCCATCTTATTTTTGAATGATAAATCTGCCATGATGAAGAATATGTATTTCCTGGTTACAACCTTTATTTTATTTTCAGGCTGTAATAACCAACAATCATCTACCGAAACTAAAAAAGACCTATCAAAAATGACATTTAAAAAAGCAGACTGGATCAACAATACTGATGTGTACGAAGTAAACCTTCGTCAGTATACACAAGAGGGTACTTTTAATGCATTTCTAAAAGAATTGCCCCGTCTTAAAGAAATGGGGGTATCTACCCTGTGGTTTATGCCCATTACCCCGATCGCCCAAAAAAATAAAAAAGGCAGCCTCGGCAGCCAGTATGCCTGTAGCGATTATACTTCCATCAGCCCTGAATTTGGCACATTGGAAGATTTTAAAGCGATGGTTAAAAAGGCGCATGAAATGGGCTTTAAGGTAATTATTGATTGGGTAGCCAATCATACCGGTTGGGATCATGTTTGGACCAAAACGCATCCGGAATATTTTGAAATGGATTCCTCCACCAATGATTTTAAAATAGCCAGTGGCATGGATGATATTATTGAACTGGATTTTAACAATCCCGCCTTGCGTAAGGCGATGATTGATGCAATGAAATATTGGGTGACCGAATGCGATATTGACGGGTACCGCTGCGATCTCGCATTTTGGGTAGAGCTTGACTTTTGGCTGGAAGCAAGAGCCGAACTGGAGAAAACAAAAACCTTATTCTGGCTGGCAGAAAACGATCCGATAGAAAATCCTTCCTATTACCAGGCTTTTGATGCCTGCTATACCTGGACATGGATGCACAAGACAGAAGATTTTTATAAGAAGAACCAGGATATCCGAATATTGGATAGTGTGTTGCACCATTATGATAGCATTGGTGGAAAGGGTGGAATAAAATTATGGTTTACCACTAATCATGATGAAAATAGCTGGAACGGAACAGAGTATGAAAAATATGGAGATGCAGCCAAAGCCTTTGCAGTGCATAATTTTACCTGGGAAGGTATTCCGCTTATTTACAGCGGGCAGGAATTGCCCAACCTGAAACGTTTGCAGTTTTTTGAAAAGGATGTGATAGAATGGAATGGTAAATATGAGTTGCATGACTTTTATAAAACTTTATTAAAGCTTCGCAAAACCAACCCGGCATTAAGG
>JANPIJ010000003.1:0-61341 GCA_031424955.1 Ferruginibacter sp.
AGTCACTTTTAGGTTTTTGAATTGGGGTGGCTTTTTTATTGCTTGCCCGTTGCCGCTTTTTCTGGTCAATTTTAGCCAATTCTAGCGGACTGAGCTGTGGTTGCTTTATTTCAAAACTTTGAAAGAGTTGCAGCTGCTCTAAAGCCCTTAATATTTGAATAAAAGAAAGTAGTGTGCCGCCGCCGCCATTTTCAACCTGCACTATGGTAGAACGGTTGATGCCCGCTGCGGCCGCCACCTGCTGCTGTGTTTTGTTTTGCTGTAGCCGGGTTTGTTGAATGAAGTTACCCAATATCTCCAAAACTGCCGGGTCACTCATTGCGTGCCAGTATTTGGCGGCTTTTTCCATCGTTAAATGTATTATTGATGAATAATGTTGGCAAATGCCGACAATTTAATTAGTCTATTTTGTTGGCTTTTTCCATCACAAACATACTAAATTGGCTTTAATGGTGGAAATATCCGACATTTATTTGTAAATAAATAATAATCAATTTTCAAATAGTTGGGTACATTTAAAATTGCAGATGGCTGGTGAGGTCACAAGCAACGGCAGCAGCTTCAACTGCTCCAAAAGCAGACTTAGCAATGGAGCTATTTTACTTTTTGGGATTTGCCGAGATGTAATTTATATAGGAATTATTCGATGCAATTTGATTTTGGGCAATACTGAAGTAAAGGAAAAGGAACTTTGCAAAGCCATGCGTCTGGCAGAAGGATGGGTTGCATGTACATTTACGGGATGTATTCTAAAGCTGGTAGTGTACGGTGAGGAGACTGAACAAGGGGGCAAGGAAAAGAAATTGTGCAAAGCCATGCGCCTGGCTGAGGGATGGGCTGCCTGTACATTTACCGGATGTATTCTAAAGCAGGTAGTGTACGCCCAAGATACTTTGCAATAGAACGGAGTGGAATTGCAAAAAAACAGAGAGGCGTAAGCTACCTTATAAAGAAGCGTTGGTAGATTGCTGTATATTTTTCAAATAGCGTTAGCAAATTGTATTGGTTTTAAAAAATAAGCTGCAATGGAGGGCTGTATTTGTTCCACTGCTTAGTCGCCTTTGGGCTTAGCAGTGAAACTTTGATTGTCGTAATAAAAAAGCCCCGGAGGGCTAGTATTAAGGAAGCATCGCATACCAACGCTTTGTACCAGGAGCCGGATAACGGAACTGGTAAGCTACCGGGTCAGCAGTAAAATATTATTGAATAGGATTTTGGGCAAGTAAACTATCATTGATAGTACCGATTAAAGCTACCAATATAAGAAAAAGGTTTTTCGATTTCATTTGAATTTGGTTTATGTGTGATCCCATTCTGAATCAAGCAATGACCATTTAGGCTATTTACATAATATGACACTCTAATACTTTATTGTTCTATTTCAACTCAATATTGATAGATGAAGATTTTAAACCTGCAGACTTCGCCGTTAATGTGATACGCCCGGCTAGCTTTTGTGCTTTTACAATTACCAAACATTTTCCCTGCCATGCTTTGTGTTGTGGTTGCTGATAGCTTTCCAGGCTTGTTGGGTTTGCATTACCAACTGCCACAATCTCACCCGGACCATCGAGTTCAAATTCAATTAAATTATCAGCCTTTGGACTTTTAATACCTTTTTCATCTACTAATTCAACCGTTACATAGCCCAAATCCTGGCCATCCGCATTGATTAGATTTCGGTCGGGAGTAAGTTGTAGATGATGTGTTTCTCCGGCAGTTTTTAGCTCTGCTATTTTTATTTCCTTTTTTCCTACAATTCCTACCGCTTTTAAAATTCCGGATTTATAAGGCACATTCCATATAGCTGTGAATTGATTGCTACGGTTGGTTGGTTTTTTACCCAATGATTTTCCATTTAAAAATAGTTCAACCTCATCGCAAGAAGAGTAAACATTTACTTCAAGCGGCTTGTCTTCATAGCCTGGCCAGTTCCAGTCTGCTAACACATCATGCCAATGCCATTGGCTCCAAAACTCTTTTTTAGGATTGATTTCGAAAGTTGGCTCCGGAGCTTTTACAAATAAAGAAAGTTGATTGGTTTGCCATAAAACATCACGGTAAAAAGATTGAGGTCGCTTCCAGCCGCAAATATCCAGATCACCACAATAAGCCAGTGACCAGGGATACAGCTTTTCATCCGGCCAAAATCCCCGCCAGCCAATACTTGCTTCGCCAATATAATCGAATGATGTCCATACAAAATCGCCGATTACCCATGGATTATCTACTACGCCCATCCAGTAATCGAAAGCTAAAAACGGGGAAGATTCAGTTGCAACCATTACCCGTAAAGGATGCCGGTCATGATCAGTCTTGTATTTTTCAAAGGCATAGTTATATCCTGCAATATCCAAAGTGACAATAAAGGGATCTTTGTCTTCCTTCATTTGATGTACGGCTGCTGTTACAGGCCGGGTAATATCTAAGAGTCGAACATGATCTGCCAATTTTTTAGCCACTGCAACCACCTCCTTTTTATCCATGTCAGGTATTTCATTACCAATACTCCACAAAATAATGGATGGGTGATTCCTGTCCCTGTAAACCATTTTTTCTAAATCTGCTTGCCACCAATCTTTAAAAAACAAATGGTAATCAAAAGGATTTTTGCCAGTTTCCCACATATCAAAAGCTTCATCAATAACCAACATGCCTAAACGGTCGCAGGCATCCAAAAAGGCGGGTGATGGTGGATTATGTGCAGTGCGGATGGCATTGTACCCACTTGCCTTTAGCAGTTCCACCCGTCTTTCTTCAGCCCGATCGTAGGCTTTAGCACCAAGTGGGCCATTATCATGGTGAACGCATCCGCCCTTTAATTTGAGCGATTTCCCATTTAATTGAAACCCATTAGTCGCATCAAAGGAAATAGCACGGATACCGAATTTATTTTCTACCCTATCTGTTAAATGCCCGTTTGAATAAACTTCTGTTACAGCCGTATAAAGGGTTGGTGTTTCTGTTGACCAAAGCAAGGGAGCCTTTATACTGATAGCTGCGTTGATATCAGTTTTATTATTACGGTTAATCACAAATGCTGTATCATGCTTTGCAACAACGGTGTTACCTGGATTTTTAAGGGTGGTAATTACTTTCAAAGGAGACGAGAATACTCCTTCATTTACAATGGTTGTTTTTACATTTACAATGGCTTCATTTGGCTGTACTTTTGGAGTAGTAATAAAAGTGCCATATCTACCTACCCTAACCCAATCCACAACATCCAACCATACATGCCGGTATATGCCGGAACCACTGTACCAACGGGTATTCTCCCCTTCATTTTGCACTTTGACAGCTAGCACATTTTCTTCACCAAATTTCAATTTAGCTGAAAGATCAATTTCAAAAGGAACATAACCATACGGCTGCTTACCAACCGATTGCCCATTTAGCCACACCTCCGCATTACAATAGATTCCATCAAAGCGGATAATGATATGCTGGCCTTTAAACTTTTCAGGAACGAGTAAAAGCTTTCGATACCAACCAATACCACCTGTGGTGAAGCCAGTGCTTTGCTGGCCAACAGCCACTTTATCAAACGGTGATTGTTTTCCAGGCAAATCTTCTATACTCCAATCATGCGGCAGATTAACCATGCGCCATGAGGCATCGTTGAAGTTTTGTTTTTCAGCACCTACAGAACCGCCTTTAAAAAAACGCCAGTCCTCATCTATAAGCATATTTCTTTCAAAAATTTGCTGGCTAAAAGCTCCGTCAAAACAAACAAAGAAGGCAAGGCAAACATTTAATAATTTGTAGCGCATATTTATTGGAATTTAATTTTCTTTACATGAAACAAAGGCTACCATCATTCTGATACTTTCAGAACTATTGTAGTTTGTGATTATAATGTTGACTCGATTGTAACTTTTCGATATCAGTTAAAAAATAAAATTAAATGGATGGAAATTTTTCACTCTCCTACAATCGAATGATCTCAATATTCCTGTAACACGCCAGCACTTTACCGCCGCCATGCACTTGTAATGCAATTTTTCCACTGTGTATTATTTTTTCATCTGGTTCTATATAATCAACTGTTTGTACACCATTTAGCCAGATAAGTATCCTTCTCCCTATACTTTTTATGGCAAAGCGGTTCCATTGATTGGGCCTTAAAATTTTTTTTATCAGCGTACTATCCGGATTTACGATGGTAACATTTCTCCTTGATTCATCATAAAGACTTGCCCAATAACCCTCGCCCAAATCAGCCTGGTAGCCCACCATTTCGTAGGCAGGATCCCTGGCGTGTTCACTATGAAACTGCACGCCTGCATTTACAAACCCGCTGCCCGTTAATTTAAATTCAAGAGAAAGTTCAAAATTGCCGAAACTCTCTGTGGTAGCAAGAAATTCATTGTGAGGAACGAGTTTAGCAAGACTTCCCCCCACTAACGAATTATTAAGTATATGCCAGGTATTAACGGTGTCGCCTACCCAGCCATTAAAAGTTTTACCATCAAAAAGATCCGTTGGTTTGGGTGTTGATTGCGTTTGCCCCATTCCCAAAAAATAAAATAGGAAGCCAATGGCTAAGAAAGATATTTTCACAATTACTTATTTTTAGAATTTTTATAAATCATGGGTAATATTTGTCTTTAAATTAATTATGCGAATTTTTCTTTTAAAAATTTCAGTCTTCTTCTTGCTATGTTTTCTCCTGAGCCATCCATGGTTCGCCAAATTGAGGCAGCTTTAGCAATTACTTTTACTTCAGGCGTAAACGATTTTATCACTAATTGCCCACTATAATTGATAGTGAAGAGCGCATCTTTTATTTCATACCAATTGGTATGGTCCCCACCAGGAGTGCCACGGTCGCTTCCGCAGGCATTAAGCAAGGCTAACCGGCTAACCGCTTTTTTGATTGACTCTCCTAAATGTTTTTCTTCAATATTCATGTGAAAGGTATCAAGGTGCAGGTACAGCCAATCACTTCCTATTTTTTCTACCAGGCTCAATCCCTGTTCGCAGGTATTGATAAAATCTGTTTCAAAACGATTGAGCGGCTCAATGGCCAGTTTAATTTTTTTCTCTGCGGCGTATTTACATAATTCTTTTAGATGTTTAACCACAGTTTGCTCCTGTAGGGCGTATTCTTTTGCTGACACCGCATCCGCCCTTCCTACACATGAATACAAAGGGCCAACTAACAATTCGCCTCCTGCTGCGTTAGTAAAATCAATTACCTCTTTTATATATTTTATTGATGTTTGTTGCTGTTCAGGTGTACCTCGCAAATCACGGCCAGGTCCAAATACCGCCGCCACTGAAGTACATTTCAGATAATGTTTTTCAATAGCCGTTTTAATTAGTACTCCATCCAAAAATGACGGGTCTTCTACTACAATTTCAACAGTATCAAATCACCAATGCTTAAACTTTTGAAACCATGTATACTTTGGTTGGTAAATGGTGAGACAAATAAAAATGTATTAATTCCTATGGGATACATAATTTGGATATTTTATTGAAAAATTCCATAAAGTGAAATAGGTGATGAATTAATATTTGGTTTTTCTTTATTTTCATCTGACTTGTTCTTACTGTTTCATCAACTTTTTCAGCCTTTTCTCGCATTCCATCATAGAACGCCCGGAGTGATAGGCTACCTTCCACTCGTTACCAATGCTACCATCTATTACCCGGCCATCACGTTTCAGTAATCGTCCCCATTCGCCTGCTTCATGGTTAATCATATTTTTATCAACAAAGAGCCATATAGTTTTAAATGCCTGATAATATTGTTCATCGTTAAAAAGTTCGTAGCCTTCTAAAAAACCTACAAGTGCTTCTGTGTGTTGCCACCACTCTTTTTCAGTTACCAGTGGCCCACCTTTGCGCAAACCATCGCGGTATATACCACCATACTTAGTATCAATACCGTACTTAACAGCATTATCTAAGAGTAATTTAAAAATCGGCTTGTACTTTTCTTTTGATTCGTTGACTGCATCCAAGGCACGAACCATGAGCCAAACCAACTCGGTATTATGACCATACGATGTAGTTTCTGTTGGGTCAGCTGGCTTTTCTCCTTCTCTTTCGGCATTCCAGGTTCGCTTAATATTGATTGCTGGTATTGGATTCCAAGCCAGGTCGAACTGGTTGAGTCCAGAACCCGCCACGTGATCAACCATTTTGTCGCTTATCAACTGAATAATTTCCAGCAGTTTTCTTTTATGTATTTCTCTACCTGAAGCCAGATACAAAGAGGTAAATGCTTCCATAAGGTGCATGTGGGTGTCGAGCCCTTTACGGTCTCCACCGCTAAACCCATTGGCAGCGGGAGTCCAATTGCTTTCAAGATTTTCATAATAACCCCCATAATAGGTGTCGGCGCAATTTTTTTGTAAAAGGTCGAAGGTTTTCTCTGCATATTCCAATCCACGTTTGTCACCCGTTGAACGATAGTAATCGGAAAGCGCATAAATAGCAAAACTCTGACCATATACAACTTTACCATCATCGAGTGACGATCCGTTGCGTTGCACCTTCCAACGCCACCCATCGTTTTCATTATCCCAAAGGTATTTAATCAGGAAATCGACACCCTGTCTGGCTTTAGCTGCATTGCCCTCCGAGGGGTTAAACATATTCAATTGCGAAAACCACCAAATCATACGGCATTGAGTATTCAAGTACTTTTCGGGCATTTCCAAAACTTTACCCTCAGCATCAAAGTTTGTCATAAAACCTCCAAAGGTTTCATCTACTGCCCGCTTCTCCCAAAAGGGAATTAATTCATTATTAAGATGTTTATTTATTGAGTTGTAAACTGACTGAATGTTCATATTTGGATTATTTTGTGATTGTAAACTCCCGAAACATAAAAGCACCAAAATGAAAATCGAAAGTATTTTTTTCATCAGATGCATTGTATTGATTAAACCTTTTCTTTGTTCTTGCTTTCTTAATTTTAATCTCCTTATCAAAATTATATTGAATGCCATTTTTTTTATTTTACAGGTTAGTAAATGTTGAAATTGTATTAATGCCATTAGTTTTCTGATACCAACTCAAAATAATCGCCCCACTGACAGAAAAAGCACTTCAGCCGGTTTTAACCTAATGTTAAACTCATTGGCTTGCCCGAAATCTTTGTTGTTTTTTTTGTCTGTTAACTTAACTGCCTGTTTGCTTTTAACGGTAGTTTCCTGATAGGTATCCGAATGATTGAGCAAAATGATCATTTCCTGCTTTTCATTTTTTTTGTGAAAAAGTTCCACGTATTTTGAATCGATGTCAATTTCCTGCTCAGGTTTTAGCACGGAATAAAACTTGTAGGATGCATCGTTTTCCCAGGGATTGTAAGTGTCGCAAAGTGATTCTTCAAGATTTACCCCGCTGTAAAAAAAGCTTCCCTTTCCTACAGGTGTCCGGGAATAAGCAATTTCGCCATTCTCAAGAATGCTGCGGTTGTTACCACTTTCGGTTAGTCGGAACAATACTTCAAATCCGCTACTATAACTCATCTGGGAAACTTTTACGTGACCTGCCAACGGAAATTTTTCCAGAAGGTCCACATCGGCAATGTGTTTGGTTGCAACCAATTCTACCGGTTCCTTCGGAGATGAAAAATTGATGGTACTGGCATAAATTTTTGGAGCAAAATCATTGTAAAATGATTGATAAACTTTACCGCCACTTTCCAGGTATTGTTGGATAAATTGCCGGCTTCTGGGCTGCACCGAGAACCCGGGAATCACTACAAAAGCGGCATCGTCCGGAACCATGCTGCTTTCTTTTAAAAACCTGACCTCAACATGGTTCTGTTTGGCTAGAACGTATGCATTCACAATTTTCCGGAAATAATCGTTCAACGAAATATCCTGAGGTGCCAGAATGTAGCATACCGGTAGTTGGTTTACCCAATCCAGACCCAGGGTTTTGGTAAAATCTACACATTTTTTAAATGCAATTGCAGCAGGAAACTTGTTATTGTGTTCATCCAAAAGCCCCATCTGGTATTCCAACGGGTCGAATTTTCCGTCTTTAACAAAGGCTCTGCCATCGGGGGCAGGCTTCACCCTGAAAGCGGTGTCGATGTTATGCGAGCACCACCAAACGAATCCGGCAGCGCCATCAGCCCAGCAACTGAAGTATTCCAGCTCGAGGTATCTGGCCCGTTTTGCCTGGCTTACCCAATCGCCTGAGATGCCGGTTTCCTGCATCAATACTGGTTTTCCTTCCATTTTTGCCCAGGCAATCATCATGTTGGTGCCGTATGTTGTACGAAGGCCAAACCAAGGATCGTCGAGCAGCGTAGAATGAAAATATGGGTAAGAGTGAGCCGACATGTAATCGCATGAAGGAGCAATATTTCCGACTGGGAAACTTGCATCATAACCGGTGCCAATGCCATTGGTTACCAGTCTTTCAGGGTCGCCCTCTTTAAAAGCCCGGTAAATGATTTTCATCCAACTATTGATTTGCTCAGGACTAGCCTGGAAACCACCAGCGCCCTTCAGGGCATTGATTTCGTTTCCAAAATCATAACTGTGGATGAAAGGGTTTTTACTCAACATTTTGGCAAATTTCTTCACCATTGCAACGGTAGCAGCGATCTGCTTTTGGTCGGTAAACAGGTTCTTATCAACCCATGATGGGGTAAAGATTCCACCATCGAGCCAACCGGTAACCAGCGCAGGTTGTACCATGATACCCCGTGCCCCGGCGATATTTACGAGTTCGTTGAAGCGGTCGAATATTTGCTGGTCGAAACGGCTTATTTCTGGCTGGGATAAGTACCATAACGGCATGGTGCGGATAAAACTTACGCCAATACTGTGTAGCGAATCCATATCCTTTTCAATTGACTTAGCATTCCAGTTATCCAGAATCTGAAACCAACCTGTAGAGGGTGAATAATTTACTCCAGTAATGAAGAAAGGTTTGCCATCAACACCCAGATAATTTTCACTTGTTTGAAAATTCTTTTGTGCTAATAAAGTACTACACAGACTGAAAAAAATCAGTGCAGACAACGTAATCTGTTTTGTTCGTTTCATGTTATTTTCTTTTCTCATTTACTTTTCCTGCTATTTCTAACTGGCAGCTTTTTTGCCATTTCCCTGACAAATGGATTCTTATCTGTTGAGAGCAAGGTCAACCTATTAATAAGGTCTTTATCTTTCCAATCGGTTGGCCTTGTGGTTTCGAAAACCGACTTCAGCATCCCTGCATCTAGCTGTCCCTTTATGTATGCGTTTATAAAATTTACAAAGGCACCGTTATCGATATTGCTCATTTTTGAAAGTCTTTGTACAAGTTCGAGCTGGTAATTCCGGGGAAATAGTTCAACCCGGCTTGTAAGCTTTTGCTGAATTTCTGGCACTTCAATCCGCTTATGCAGAAAATAATCAAAAGCCTTTCTGGAAATAGTTTGGTTTGCAGCGTTGACCAGATTGAGAATTGAATCACAAAAAGAAGCCTGAAAATCCGCATGCCTGTCAATAAAGCTGATGCCCCAAAGCACTTTATTGGATTCATTGGTTTGCAAAACCTTTTTGAGAAAACATGCATCGGACATTTGGTCAAGAAAACTCAAGATACTATCCCGGGTGACCCCATAAGTGGTATGCCACAAAGTATAACATGTATAAGCCGCATCAGGAACCAGGTATTGTGTAAAAGATGGGCGTGTTGGCTTTGTAACTGCATCGACCTGTCTATTATCTTCATTTTTAACAATCAGTTCATCCATTTTTAAATCCTTCAAAATTGAGCCCGTATCGGCCAGTATCATATTAAGCTTTTGGTAATCAGCCAGGGTAAACTGTGAATGGTCAGTTTTAGATAACGGTTCATTTTCAATTAACTGAAACTTGTTGTAATTTCCAGCTCCATCCCAGTAGATGCGTAATCTGGCCATCTTACACATGCTATCGGTACATACCTGCTTGAAGAAATCTCTGTAAAACCAAACCGGAACCTCGTTTTCATCCCGCTGTTCAATAATTTCATCAGATGAGAGAGGGTCATTTTCATCCGATATTTTATGAATGATGGTGTTTACTTCCCGTAGTTGCGAACTGACAGGTAAATTGATACTCAGGGGAATAATCATAGACAGTAATACAAAAATCATCAAGCGTATCATATCAAATCCTGCTTTAAAAAATGAAAGTTTCTCACCCGGTTTTGTTATTAATTATTTGATAGCATCAGCCATCAATCCGCTCTGCAAGTGGCTGCGGTTTAAAACCTACTGCATTAGATTGTATCCATTTTTTCCATTCAGGTTGGTTCTTACCAAAATCTTTTCCTGTAATTTTTGTAAGTGTAGAGTTGGCAAAGCCAGCCAGCACAGCTCTCACATCGTCGAGGTATTCCACCAATATCTCCAAACCTTCTACACTGCCGCTACGAGCCAGTGCACGTCCTAAAATCAGCTCAAGTAAAGCCTGCCTTTCCATGATAAAGTTTTCTTCAATGCCCATTTTCAATGAACGTTTGTTCAAAAATTTGTTGGTATGAAGTTTTTTAAGTGGTTCAATGGCTTCAGTACTCCCAAGCAATTGAGCTCCATAAGATACTGCATCTATGTAATGAAATAATCCGAACTGGTTGGTGTAAAATTCTCCAATTTCAGTAGGATTAAAAATTTCTGCTACCCGTTTCAGAACAGGAATAAGTAATTTGCTACGGGTCATACCAAGTGAATAAATGAGGTTTCCACATGGCGGAATGGCTGCCTGGTCAGGTGGTGTTTTCTTAATGTCGCTCCATTTTACACTTACTAGTAATTCAGGCAATTTGTTGCTTTGCATTTGACTCATTATTTCGTTGTGAAGGGTTTGGGCAGCACTTTCGCCACCGAGCATAGCCAATGCCTGTGCTATTCTTACGGCAGTTTTACCCGATGATTGATTTAACGCTTTTTCGAGTGCCGGAATGGCTAACGCTGGCGGTGACGTGCAAACTTCAACCAGTGGAATACGCTCTGTCCAGTATTCCCCCAATTCCATATCGGAATAGGAATGCAGGTTTTTTTCCGGGTTGAATTTTTTGATGAGCTGTTCCAGTTCCTCACTGCTGTAAGTTTTTGGCTTTATATTTCGTTCCAAAACTGATGCCGGTAACAAATCCTTTTGCACCAGCAATTTCTGCAAAGCAGCTACATTAATTTTCCGAACAGAAACGCCCGAATCCAAAGCGAATACCACAGCCAGTGCAGCAATGCCTCCAAGGTTTTCCAAATCAGGCTGCATACGAACCGTAGCGCTCGATTCGTGATTTGCAGAGAACGCCTTGCCCACCACTATCAAATTCTCGACTGTTTTTGGAACCAGCGCACGGTATGGGATTTCAATTTCAACATTCGGTGGGATCAAACCCATCCGAAGCCAGTCGGAGGAATGATATCCTTTGATGTCGCAATTACCATAATGTATATTGATAACGTCTTCCCATTCCCGCATTACCAAGTGGTCAGTCATGGTTACCACTACATCGCCCAAAATATGCCGTGACTCCCTTGGAGCAAGATATTGATAATGGTCGTGCTTTTGTTTTCCGCTTCGCAGCCCCACCATTACTGCCCGGGTGTAATCGTGAATATTGCTGACATCAACAGTGCTCTGAAAAGCTGTTTCGGTAATTCCGGGAGGGCTTGTTTTGCAAAGGGCGCACCACATAGGCACATTGTCTGAAGAGGAGCCAAAAACAAAGGGAGCGCCTGCAAAAGCAGCAACGTCTCCATCGCCAGTAGCATCAATTACCACTTTGGCCTTTACCGCTACTATGCCCTGCGGGGTAGCGACTACCGCTCCGGTAACTTTGTTCCCATCCATTACATTACCAATGACGATGGAATTCCAAACCACCTGTGCACCGGCTTTCTCAATTTCGTCTAAAAGCATAAACATTTTACCCTGCACATTCCAGGTTACAAATGGCCTCACCCATTCGATATACCGATTAGCGCAATTCTGAACATACAGGTGAATTTTGTCCATATTTTTAATGTGCCTGGCTACAAAACCTTTGTAATTGCCATGGCCCCAGTAATCAAATACACCGCCGTAGGTGCCGGTACCCCCAAATCCCGGGTTCATATCGATTACCATAGTTTTTTTCCCCGACTCAGCAGCAACAATTGCAGCAGTGGCACCACTTGTACCGCCACCAACCACCAGTATGTCCACTTCGTTTAAAAAGGGGATTTCCTGGGCCGAAACCTCCATCTGCTCATAAGCCCTTCCTTTTTGCGGACTCACCTGTTCTTTTATTTTTGAGTTGTTATCTCTTTTTACACGAATAGATAATCCCTGAGTTTTGGGCAGTCCGGATGCTGCTAATAAATCCCAGTTATTTACAAGGTATTGAGAGAGTGCTTCTGCAACAGAGCAGGCTCCCTGCGGGCTGAGCAGCATTTTGACAGTTTCGGGTGAGACTCTTGCCGCCTCGTTAATACACCAAAGATTTTTATACGTTGAAGCAAACGAACGAACTGAAACCGGATCCGATTCATTCAGTTTCAATTGCCCTTCAGGTAAAGCAAGTAGTAACCCATTGTCCGGCTTATTCATCTGGGCACAATAAACACCGGCTAGCGAATAAGAAGAACTGGCCAGCAGGGCATCGTTGAATTCGGAAACATTTTCAAACAAATGTTTTGTTACGGCCATGCTTCTTTTCCATGCTTCCTTTTCCCGGTCAATGGTCGATTCAACTTCAAAACCGGCAGAGCTAAAATCCATGGAACAATCCACGTAATAATGATTTTGTCCAAGGTATCCCTGCTGGATTAAAACCCGGTTATCTTTCATTTTTAATTCAACCGGAACAGCTAGCGAACGATATGAAAGAGGCTTTATCTGAATAAATTCAAGCGTTCGGGTGAAATCTGACAACTCCGGAATTGGTCTTTGAAAACCGATATTTGATAATCTTAAAACCGATGCTGTTTCTGTACAATCAACAATCATTTTGGAAAGAATAGCCTGACGGCCGGATTTATTTCCAATGACCAGCCCTTGTAATTTGTCTTTTTGGGCAATCAGTTGTATAGGATAACTGGCATAAATAATTTCAACACCCAGTTTAAGTAGCTCGTCTTCAAGCGCAAGTTTTACATGGTTAAATCTAAGCAGGGTCTGCTCGTTGCCGGGTTGTTCAATAGTTGATTCAATGCAGGATTGAATCGCTTCGGGCAATTTTTCCCTTGAAAGCCCGGCATGATTGATCCATGGCCGGCAGGTTGCTGTAACTTCCCTGCCTAGGAAGATCCGACGTTCGATGAGTACAACCGATGCGCCTGATTTGGCAAACGTCTTCGCTGCTGTTACGCCGGCAAATCCGCCACCCACAATAAGAACATCGCATTTGTTGAGAACCGGGAGCGTTTGTTCCAGAAATTTAACTTTCCTAACTGCTTCCTGACTGCCGATAGCAGCAATTACTGACTCGGGTAAAACAAGTGCAGCGATTGAAGTTAATCCCGATATTTTTATAAAATCACGCCGGGAAAAACCATTCTTACTGTTATTATGAGGTGTCATATTCTTTATTTTTAGCTATGAAAAATTCGAAGGCAAATCTTCTATATTCCAGTCATGCGGCAAATCAATCATCCGCCATGAGGCATGGTTGAAATTTTGTTTTTCAGCACCTACGGGACCTCCTTTAAAAAATTTCCAGCCCTCATCCAGCAAAATATTTCTGTCAAAAGTTTCCTGGCCAAATGCACCATTAAAATAGAGGAAGGCAAGGCAAAAAGTTAAAAATCTATATCGCACATTTGTTAGTATTTTAAAATAAGGTGCTAAGTTTTAAAAATGCATCTGCAAAATCTAATTCACTTCATCCATCGTTTAAAATAGTTTGCTAAAATCAGTTTAATTCAATTTGATTGTATTGAAAGAATTTGATTTTAAATTGACAGATAGAAAACTGTTTCCTATTTTAACAGCTATTTCTACTGGCATATCGGTGTCATTATGAGCTACCATCACAATTGATTTATCAGGATTTATAAATGCCAGCACATTTTTAAATTCTCCTGTTGTTTCAATCATTTTTGCTCCCGGTTTTATGTAATGGCTAAAATGCTTCATCAGGTAATACTCATGATTGAATTTAAATGTTTTGTTTTCCTTATCCACTGTTACCAATGAATTCTGCTGCCAGCCCCAGCGGCTATACCCGCCTTTGTCGAGCGAAATATTCCAATACATATACGCACTTGCCCCCCTTTCAAAATAGTGCTTCATAAGCGTCCAGGTGTATTTGCAATATGCCCAATCATTTTTACCATCGCCACATTCCTGCTCCGATTGATACAATTGCAATGCAGGATATCTTTTGTGGATGCCCGCAATTGCACCTTTGCCAGCCCATTGAAATCCAATGCCTTTAATGTATTTACTTGCATACTTATCAAGCAATGCAGTATCTGCTAACGCTTCATTGGCACGTTCCATAGTGCCAAACATAATATCAACCTGTTGCTTTCTCATTTGAGGGCCGAGGTATTTGCCAACAAAATCGGTAAGTGCGGTTGCCGTCCAGGTGCAGCTTGGAAATATCTGGCAGGAATTAAATTCATTCTGCGGCATCACCATTCCAATCTTAATACCCTGCTTACGGTAAGCATCAATAAATTTTGAAAAGTACAAGGCATAAGCAGCAAGATGCTTTTCATCCTGTATAAACATATTGGTCCCTTCTTTGCCTTGCTTGTCTGGAGTTAAGTTGTTGTCAAAATTTTTTGCTAAACTGCCATCGGGCATAGCGCATGCATAATGTTTATTCCATTTCATCCATGATGGCGGACTCCATGGCGAAGCCCAAAGTTTTAATGAAGGATTAAAGAATAAAGCATTTTTTATGAAGGGCACCAACGTTTGCAGGTCGTTGGAAATACTAAACTTTGTCATTGCAAAATCTCCTTCCGTTTCATTGTAAGAGTACCAATCTTTTGAAAAATCATTGGCACCAACAGGCATACGACAAATAGTAAAGTTTGCACCAAAGTTTGGCTGAAACAATTCTTTTAAAATGCTGTTATTATCCTTTGCTGGCAGTGCCTTCAATGATGTCCAACCCAATTCATTAAAACAGGCACCAAAACCTTCAATTGTTTGTAGCCTCGCATTTACAAGCAACTCTGCATCCGGGTCATTGACTATTTGTTTTGAAGTGGCAATCTTCTGCATTTTCCATGGAGCGGTTTCAGTGGTAGTAACCCATTCGATTGTTGGGTTTTGTGTATATGCATTTGATAAAATCAGGATGCAAAAAAACGAGCTAATTATTGCTTTCATAATTTTTCAATATCATTTTTTCAAAAGGTAGTCAGATAAATAAACATACACACCTGCAGTCCACCCCATCATGGCAGGCATGTCGTATTCGTTACTTACATTGGTAGTGGTGCCATCTGTGATATTGTATTTCTCCCACAGGTTGTTTGTCTTCTCAAAATTTACAGCTACCGTACTTACATATTTGTAAGCTATTCTCTTAGCCGCTTCGTCAAAGCCATAGTTATGCAATCCTTTCATTGCTAAGAATTGCAGGCAAGGCCATCCATTTGGATAATCCCATTGATAGTTATATTGTCTTTTACCGGGAGTACAGGCTGCTATGCCGTAATTAAATTCCAATTTAGATAAACTGTCATTTACTGTTTGTGCCTGTTGCTTTGTTGCTATATTAGACCAGAGCGCACTAAAAACACCAGCGGAATAAATAGTAGATAGATTGTTGTTTACAAAATCATAATCATAAAATAATCCATCACCGGAATTGAATAAAAATTTATTCATTAAGGCTTTGCGTCTCTCAGCCAATGCAGTCCATTTTGACGAATCTCTATTTTGCAATTGGCTATAAAAGAAGGCGAAGTTATTCTCATACATGTATAAATTACTATTCAAATCAACCGGACAAAAATCTTCGCAACGGCGTTCAAAACGTGGATTAAAATCCCAGCCGGATTCACATTCGGCCAAAAAATGAGAACCGGCTGTAATCTTTTCTGCTGCTGTTTTATAGATAGAAGTATCATAATTTTCGCCTAATCGCTTGCCCAATCCATACATCGATTCTTCTTTTTCAGATGCAGTGGCAAAATTTGAAAAACGATTCAACCCGATGGGTGTTATCCGTTTAGTCATCCAAAAATTATATTCCTTTTCCAAAACAGGTAGAGACCGGCCTAGCCAATAAGTATCTTTTGTTTTTTCAAACACATCTCTAATCATCATGCTCAAATAAGGCGGCTGCGATCTGTTTAAATAAAATGTGCGGTTGCCATTTGGCATAAACCCATATTTATCAACCAGGAATATCATATCATCGCAATTGTTTTTTGCTTGCTCCACATTACCATCCAAAATAATCCCAAGGTTAGTAAAATAAGTATCCCAATAATACATTTCCTGGAACATTCCTTTAATACTTGGAACCGTATATGGCTTTGGTAATCCAATCAAATCTGCAGAATCATTTCGGTGTGTCCGGATGGTGTTTACCCAATTGGCCTTGATGAATGCGCCAACCCTGGTGAAGGATTTTCTTTCGGGATCAGATAAAATTTTTTTTTCTTTTGAAGCAAAATTGCAGGCGAAAAAAACCGGGATCATAAGAAGGAAGCAATACTGTAGTTTCTTCATTGTGGATTTATTAATTTATTATTTGCAAAACTTTTCAACTCATGTGTTGAAAAGTTGATTACCCGTTTTCTATTCCACTACACCATTCAGATAGGTAACTTTTGGTTTAGCATTCAGCACATCTGTTCCCCTGTAAACAAACGTGTATTCAGACCTGTACTCCGGCTTTCCATCTATTTCCACTACCAGCTTAAATAAATTGCTTTTCATTTTTGGCAGCACAACCCTTGCTGTAGGACCGGTTATGTTTTTACTATCTTCCGTACCGGGATATTGCCAGGTTAAAAATTCCAACTCCTTCTTAACATCATATACCAGTTTTACTGTCATTTTACCGGTAGATAATTTATCGTAGGTATCATTTAGTAAAAACAGTTCGCAGGAAAATGTTTCCCCTTCATCCCATCTGAATTTTGGCACCCTTGCACTGGCCAATACAGGGCGAAGCGATTTACCTACATGATAAAAAGCAGGCTTGGGCGAGTTGGGATAATTGATCAAACTATTGTTGGCAGCACAGGGCCAGGGTTCCTGAAAGTCCCAATTGATGGCCATTCCGCAGTAGGGCTTCTGTCTCCTGGCTTCTTCAAAAATACATTTGTACCCTTCACTTTGACTAAGCTGACTGTATGTTACCAGGTCTTCTATATTTTTTATTTCACCAAAATATTCCTGCAAAAAAGGTAACTCCAACCAACGGTCTTTGCCCCATACATTAAAGGCATGGTGGCTTTCCCAGCTTGTTCCCAACTTTGGTGGAAACAGTTCGTTGGCGGGCATCATTGATTTTAAAATATCTAAATTGGCTACACCAGGCACCCCAAATTCTGTGTAGGCTGTATTCTTAGATTTGGGCATCCATTGAAAAACTTCGCCACCATTTTTTGGTTCCCAAAATACATAGTGGCCATGTGCCATACCAAACAACGGAGAGGTGGCATTAAAGGGAGTTTGCGGATTGAGTTCATAACACAATTTGTTGAGTAATCGCAGCGGAAAAGATTGCTCGGTCATCATGCTCCAGTCATTGAACAATTCGTTTCCGCCGCACCAAAGAGCTAAACTTGCATGTGTGCGTAACCGCTTTATAATTGATCTTGCTTCCTGTTCCAACACTTTCAGGTATGGTTGCTCATCCGGATAAAGGTTACAGGCCAATGGAAACTCCTGCCATACCAAAATTCCATATTCATCGCATAAATCAAAAAATGATTCTTTATTGACAACGCCGCCACCCCATACCCTAAAAATATTCATGTTGGCTTGCTTTGCAAGCAATACCTGTTTTTCATAAGTTTCTTTATTGGCAAGGCCCATAAAAATTTCGGGGTGTACCCAGTTGGAGCCCTTTGCGAAAATAGGTTTGCCGTTTACTTCAAATGTTGCAGGCGATACCGACCTGCTTTTGGGAAACAGTTGGGGTTCATCCCATGAGCCTTTGCTCATGATCATTTTAATGGTACGGAAACCCAGCTTAGTTTCCTTTTTATCCAGCACTATATTGTTGTTGCTGATTGCCAGGTTACTGGTATATAAATATTGCTCACCATATCCATTGGGCCACCATAGCTGTACGTTTTTTAAAATCCCAACGATAGATGAACTATCAGCGTTGAGCTGCCCCTTTTTTGAAAACACAACATCACCGGTTGGTGATTTAATTGTCCAGGTATATTCCGTTCCTGTAAGGAACTTTCCTTCTACCAATGTGTTAAAAGTTGCATCTGTTAAACTTTCATTTAACTGATAATTTACCCAAACTGATTGCAGGTAACTTTCGTTTCGGGTCTCTAAAAATGTTTCATCCCAAATGCCACGGGTTATTAATCTTGGATGCCAGTCCCATCCATAACTAACTGCAGGCTTTACACTTTTACGGGCGTTATCCCGGTAGTGCGAAATGTTGTTTCTTGAACCAGGTACAGTAGGAACGGGTAATAAGATTATTTTCAATTCATTCTTTTCTTTAAGTCTGTTTGTAAGGTCTATATCTACATAAGTGAACATTCCTTCCTGTTCATGAATTTTTTCTCCATTCAGGTAAATCACAAATGAGTAGTCTATGCCTTTGCTGTAAAAATAAATTCTTTCCCCCTCCTTTATTACCGGTTTTGGGAAAGAGGTTTTATAGGTAAAATATTGGTCTTCCATCCAGGTAAACTGTTCAAAATTATTGCCAAACCAATAGGGCGTTTTATAGTTTTCACCATTCATTACATCGAGCTGAACAGCACCCGGAACGATGGATGGGAGCCATTTTGAAGGTTGGCCATTGAACGATTTGTGGCAGCCAACCTGCCATTGTAACAAAGATTTTTCCTGGGCAATTGAACCATTACTTAACAGTAACAGCAGGTAAAGTATAACGCTACTTATTCTCACATCAAAATTTTAATTGGTTACTTTTAATACATTCTGAATTGACAAAGAAAAATTACTGCGGCTGCATAAACGGGTATTAAATATTGCAAAGTTGCAATGAAGGATGTAAGCTTTAAAAATGCAAAGTATAGAAATACCCTGCCTTAACGATTGCTTACTGCTATATGAAAAAAAATAAAATTATCTCCCTTTATAGTGTCGCCTTCTTTTTCTTTAAGCGCACCAACATCAGCTTTACCAAAAAAAAGTGGTAAGAATACAATGTTGTAATTCATACACCCATATCTCCCGCAGTCATTATTAAATAGGATCAGAGTAATTAAAATCTACTGTATTTTTTGAAATTTTTAAGCAAAAAAAAAGATTAAAAATTTGCAACTATTAAAAAAACTTTTCTACTATCAAAATAGTATTATTCGTATTCGCTAAACAGATTGAAACAAATTACTAATGCTTACATATTTTTTTTGTTAGGCTGTTAAAAATTATACCCATGATAAGTAAAAAACTAATCTGCCCACCCAATTGGGTGGGCAGATTAGTATCTAAATAAGCCTGGATAATGATTTGCTTCTAATAATTAGGATTCTCTACCAATTTAGGATTGTTGTTGATCCTTGGAGTAGTAATTGGCAAATAATTATATTTTTTGGGAAATGTACGGGTATATCCATCTGCACTGCCTACTTCAAAATAAAACGACTGGGTGTTCCAATCAAAAAATGGGTAAACCCGATGAAAATCTTTACTAAATACAGTTTCAGCGATTCTCCAGCGGCGGGCATCATAATACCGATGGTTTTCAAATGCTAATTCGACCCGACGTTCATTCCTGATTTTATCAAGAGTAACAGTAGTTAAAGCCGCTACACCAGCACGTTCACGAACCTGGTTAACTGCATCCAATGCATCTGCAGTTTTTCCCAATTCAAAAGCTGCTTCCGCATAATTTAACAGCACTTCGCCCAGCCGAAACTCTATCCATGGATGGTTTGCTTCAGCTTCATTGGGAAGTATCATCGACTCGTCCAGTAATTTTCTTATCAGAAACCCGGTTCTGATTTCTGCATCCCTGCCCTGCTGCAACATACCATTATAAGCAACAGGGTTTTCCTCCCTAACAACGTTACCGCCTGGCGTTTTTATACCGTACCATATTTGCAGGCTATCCCCCTGCCATTTTGACCCATTGTAAAACACAGATGCATGAAAGCGGGGATCTTTATTTTTTAAAATTTCCGACGGAAAACCTTTTACTGTTGCCCAGTCTATTGCACCCGAAGACCCGTCCTTCATATCGTATGCGTTCACCATTTCCATGGTAACGTTAATACCGTTGCCCCAAAATCCACAAAATCTACCAGGTGCAAAAAAACCATCGAAATTGTGCCCGTTTTTTAATTTTATAAAATAGCGGGCCAGGATAGTTTCTGTATTATCATTGTCCATAAAAAGCATCTGGTAATTTTTAACTTTATCAGGGTACTTGTTATAAAGGGATAATTGACCTGAATTAATGATAGCTTTTGAAGCATCATACGAGGCCTGCCAGTAATTTTGAGCTGCGCCTGCAGCTATTCCAACAACGCCATCTAACTGAACCTGGCCATACTTGGCAATACTGCCGGCATATAAGGCCGCTCTTGATTTCAATGCCAAAGCAGCGAATTTAGTAGCTCTTCCCAAATCAGCTCCTGCATAAGATGCAGGTAACTCAGCGGCTATAGCGTCACACTCAGCTGTAATAAAATTATACACCTCTTGCTCCTTGTTGCGGGGCACAAAATTAGCTTCGCCTCCATCTATCTTTTGAGGAACAGTAATCAGTGGCAATCCACCATATTTTTTTACCATTGTAAAATATTGGAAAGCCCGTAAAAACCGTACCTCTGCGCTTCTTTGTTTCTTCACATCAGCAGCAACATTGCCAGTGGCAATCAGTTCCAGAAATTCATTGCATGATCTGATCATATTATAATCCCAATTCTGCAGCACAGGCACCGCACCTCCGGCATCTAACAATCCTTTGTTCCAGTCGGTTACTTCACCCACCCAATCCCATCCTGAGGTAGCCTCATCACTCATAAAGGTTTCTTCAGCCGGAGAAATAGGTGGCCAGGTATTCCATGTGAAATTTTGAAACATCCCATTCAATGGCGCTCTTGAATATAAATTAAGAACATAAGCATCTATCAGTTTTGGATCGTTCCAAACCTGGCCATCTGAGATGATATCAAGTGGCTTTTTATCTAACAGATTTTTCTGGCAAGACGTGATGACAAATGAGATTAATATATAGCTAACAAATTTTAGTTTTTTCATAATCTTAGTTTTAGTATTTTAAAAAGTAATGCTTATGCCTGCACTCACTGATTTCTGTTGTGGATAATACCAGGCAGTTCCCTGCGCTTCCGGATCAAATGGGCTTACATTGTCAAAAGTGAGTAGATTATATCCGGATACGAAAATCCGGAAATTCTCAATTTTTGCTTTATTGAGCCAATGTTTAGGAAAGGTATATCCCATTTGAATATTTTTTAAGCGGAGGTAGGTTGCATCCTGTAGCCAAAATGTAGATGTAAAAATGTTGTTGGCAACACTACCGTAGGTGAGCCTTGGATATTTCGCATTCAAATTATCAGGCTTCCAATGATCTGCAAAAGATGCCAGGATATTTTCTCCGTTGTAAAAAGAGACCTGTGCTTCTTTATCAAAATAGGTGTTAAAATTAGTAGCTCCCTGCCACAGCATACTCATATCAAAACCTTTGTAGGACGCAGTTACATTGAACCCAAACATTATTTCCGGTGTAAAGCCCCTACCAATAACATGCATGTCTTTATCGTCCAGCTTTCCATCTTTATTGAAATCTAAATATTTTATATCACCGGGACGCATGGATTTGTTAGGAGTAGTACCCAAATCCTGGTTAACCGGCCATTCGTCGATCTCTTTTTGCGAATTAAAATATCCCAATGCCTCGTAACCGAAAAACCGGTTCATCCATTGGCCGGATCTCTGTAAACGGGCTTTACTTTCTTCATCTACATAAACAGGTTCCTCATAATGATCCCATTTACCCCTGTTCCACGAAACGTTGCCATCCAGAGAATAACTAAATTCTCCCAATCTGTTTCTGTGTCCCAGCCTAAGTTCGAAGCCACGATTGTTGTAACTGTTAATATTTTCATTTGGTAAATTAGCACCAAAAGTGGAAGGAAGCGATTGCACACGGGTAGCTAGTACCCCGGTTACATTTCTTTTAAACACATCTAACTCAACGGTCAGCTTTCCTTTCCAGAAAGAGGCATCTAATCCAATATTATCAGTAGTAACATTCTCCCAGGTGATATTGGGATTGGGCAATCCTGTAGAGCGTATTGTCTGGTAAATAGCGGGTGTTTGCCCTAAAACATATTGTCCATCGTAGGTGTACCCGGTAAGATAATTGTACTGCGAAGTATTATCATTACCAGAATTACCATGCGATACACGTAATTTCAAATTATCAACAAAACGAACCGATTTCATGAAATTTTCCTGAGAAATTCTCCAGCCCGCTAAAAAACCGGGGAAAAGTCCCCATCTTTTATCCTTATTAAAGCGGGAAGAAGCATCATAACGAAAAGTGGCTTCAAACAGGTACTTCTGACTATATTCATAATTTAAGCGGCTTACATAAGAAATACGGCCATCCTCATAAGCACTACCAAAATTACTCATCCCATCCAACGAGCCAGCATATATCTGGTCTATAGCGTTACTCAAATAACTCTCCCGGTAAGCACCGTAATTATTATTGGCGATGTTGATGTATTCACCAAGTAATAATCCTTTTACTGAATGGTTCCCAAAAGTATTATCATAGTTAAGTGATAATTGACTCGTTATATTGTTGTTTTGATAAGACTGTTGATTCAGTGTAGTTTTATTTGCCTGCGATGCTGTAGTATATAGTTCTGTGCTATAATCATAGTTGTAGGTGGCATAGCCTGTATTCCACATTTTAAGGGCCTGGTCATTTGTTACATAGCTATATCTGGCATTTGCCTGCAATCCCTTTACAAAGGGAACATTGTACTTTGCTGAAATGATGCCATTAAAAAACTTATTCTTGTTGCGATTATATCCGCTGAATGATGGTCGGGAATAGAAAAGCGGACCGTCACTAGCCTTTGTTGGATCAGGAAAACTGGCAGGGGTATTAGGCTTTGCATCGAAAACCCTTTCCATTAAATTCTGTAATCTTCCTGCTGGTGCCTGCTGATCTTCAAATCTTCCGGATAAGTCTAATGAAACCGTAAGGTTCTTTGCAACCTGGGCATCAATATTTGAACGTACATTATAACGCCTAAAATCAAATGCATTTGATTTTGCCATACCATTCTGGTCAACATACCCCATGGAAAGAAAATACTTAATCTTATCAGATCCACCAGATGAATTGATATTATACTGCTGTATTGGAGACCATTTATTAAATGTTTGATCGTACCAATCGGTATTCGGATAGTTTGGATCTGTTCCATTCCGGTATTTTTCAATAGCCTCTGCAGTAAATGGCTGATTTGCAATATCCCCGGGATTTGCATTTAGATATGCTTCGTTTCGAAGTGTTGCGTATAAAACTGCATCTGCTAATTTTGGAAACCTCGTTGGCGTTTGCACTCCAAAGTTGGAGGTGAAGTTAATTTTAGAACTTCCCGCCTTACCCCTTCTTGTGGTAACGAGTACCACTCCATTGCCGGCACGGGCACCAAAAATTGCCGCCGAAGCATCTTTTAAAATACTGATAGACTCAATTTCATTGGGATCAATCTGCTCAAAAGATTGCTGAACTCCATCCACAATAATTAATGCATTCCCAAATCCACGGATACTGATATCCGTGTTATCGCTTCCGGGCTGTCCACCACGCTGGATTGCAATAAGACCGGGCAACCTGCCTGCCAGCGTACTGGCAGTATTAGCAACCGGAATATTTACTATACTCTTAGTATTTACTGTTGATACCGCACCGGTAATTGTTACCTTTTTCTGCTGGCCATACCCTACCACAACAACTTCGTTCAGATCGCTTACAACCGTGTTCATTACGATGGATAAAATTGTTGCTGTCCCAACCCTAACCAACTGTGCCTGGTAACCTACAAGAGAAACTTCCAGCACTACATCGGCCTCATCACCCACAGATAATGCAAATTTACCGTTTGCATCTGTGGTGGTACCTTTTTGGCTACCCTTAACTACTATAGATACGCCATCCAATGGCTCATTTTTTGAGTTACTTACAGTTCCGGTAATTTCTCTATTTAAATTTTCGGAACCATTTACCAGTGTCTCTTTAATAGAAACTTTTGCATTTGAATTAGTTTTTGGGCTAAGTATGATGTATTTATCTACTACTTCATACTTTATACCAATCGGTAAAAGCAATCCATTTAAAACCTTTTCAAAGTCGTCGTTTTTCGCAGCCAACGATACCTTCCTGGATGATTCAATCAACTCGGGACTGTAGACAAATTTTGCTTTTGTAATTTCTTCAAACCGGGATAGCACGGTACCCATGTCTTCGGATTGGAACTTAACAGTAAGCTTTTTTCGGAGCAAATCCTGTGCGTCGGCACCGGTTGCAAAAGCGTTGCATGCAAATGAAATAAGCAGAACAGGAATAATTGTAATTTTCATAATAGCAATCATTACTGACGTTGTCAGATTTTTTTTCATAATTTACATTTGTTTTGGTTTAATAAACGAGGATCAAAACATTTTTGCAACAGTTGTTTTCTGCTGCATTTTACTTAAGGTTGGTAGTGCTGAAACACTATCAACCTTTTTTTTATTTTTGTGTTACATGGCTCAAAGTATTTTGTGTGAACTAATAATATTGCATTTTCTATTTTTTAAAACTGATTACCACTGTTCCATCAACAATTTCATAAGATGCGTTGATGGCTTTACAAACGATCGTTAATTTATGATAAAAATCTTCTTCGCCAAATGATGCAGAAAGTGTTTGACCTGTTACCATTTCCGTATCATAAATTATATTTATTCCGTAAGCTTCTTCTAAACTTTTAAAAACGTCGTTAACTGGTCTAATACGAAAATTAAAAAAAGGCCTGGACTTTGGAAGTATAACTGGTTTTTCAATAATAGATTTAGTCAATTCGTTATTTGCAATTGTATATGTCAATTTTTGATTGGGTGTAAGAATAATACCTGTCAGTTGGTTAGAACTAGGGTCATATTCCGTATAGTCTTTTTCTTTAAATACAGATACTCTTCCTGTTTTTACAACTATGCTTGCAGTTTTATCATTATTAAATTCTTTTACATAAAAACTTGTACCCAAAACTTTGGTTACCATACTCTTAGTGTAAACTGTAAATGGATGAGCAGGATCTCTGTGTACATTAAAAAATGCTTCACCTTGAAGGCTTACTTGCCGGTTTGCAGAAAAGTTATTTTTACCATACACCAGTTTACTTTTGGGAGAAAGTATTATCTGGCTTCCGTCTGGTAGCAAAACTGTTTCATTAGTGTCTGTTTCGTTGTTTCGAATTACCGAAGCAAAATTTATAATAACCTCTTTTGATATTTGCTTAGCATTTTGAGAAGATTTTATTTCGTAATTGTATTCTACAATAAAATAACCTGTCCCCATTAAAATTGCAATAGTTAAAACAGCGATACATATAGATTTTTTAAACTTTGTAATTAATAAACCAGTAGAATTCACCTCCAGCGATTCATCGTCTACCATATCCATATCCATTTCACTTATCACTTTATTAATTTCATATTCTATTTCTTCTTCAGTAATTTCTGTATTTCTTACAGAAATTGTATAAAGAATAGCCTTTGCATAATTTGTAATATCAGATTTGTCTGGGTTATTCTTCGTCCATTGCTCCCAAAAATTGTTAGCATCCGTACGATTCAATATCCAATCTCTGAAAGATTTATCAAATAAAAGATCTTCGATTGTATGGTATTGATTGATCATCATTATATTATATTAGGAATGTGTTGATTAAAATCTACTGCTTTTTAAAAAAATATTTTTGACTACTTGTAAAATCCAGCCTCAATTTTTTTGAAAAGCACCGATACTGGTTTTTAGGCGGTCTAAAAGGTTATGATCCCAATAGTCACGCCCCCCATTTTTGTCGATAAAACTGCCGGCATTAGCAGCAGGCGAGTTCTTTTTCAATTTAAAATATGGAATTGAATTTACCTTCCTGATATTTTTAACCTGTATTGAATCGAAGGGGTTTAAGGCCAACAAGGGATCTGCGAGCAATGGTTTTTCTTCAAACCGAACAGCAGGTTGTGGTAGCCCATTCGTTGCATGAAATGAATTCCAGTACAGATTGTTTAAAAAGGAGGCACCTGTAAATTTGCCCGCAGTAAACTCGTCTGTAGTATCGGTTACTAAAAATATATTGTTTTCGAAAACAAAATTTTCATAGTGGCCGGGAAGGAAATTTACACCATGCCCATATTTATTTACGATGGTATTATTGTAAGCATGAAAATTTTTCATCGGCACAGCATTTTCATCGCACCACATAAGTATGCCGCATTCGCCGTTTTTTATTCCGTCGTGCAGGCTGATATTATACCGTACAATATTGTTGGTCCATTCTGTAGCACCCCCATATTGAAAAATTCCATATCCGGCCCCTTCATTATAAGCAGACAAATTATACTGCATAGTTGAATTGGTAATGCCGCCGTCAAAATCAAAACCTCCGCCATCTTTTCCTTTTGCCGATGTTTTATTGTGATGGCTGTAGCAATGTTGTATAACAACACTATCTGAATGGTAAGCCCAAATACCAACAGGGCCATTTCCATCCCGGGGCATATCCCAGCCGTTGTTCATGGCTTCGCAATATTCGATCAGTGCATTGGTAACGCCTCCTACTAAAATACCATTACCACTATGATTGTCTTTGATTGCCGAACAGCCTGGATTATTTTCCGCCACCGAATAACCAATATATACATTTCGAATTGCCTTACTACGAGAGTTATCTTTTCCGGCTTTGTCTGATGTAATATGAATGCCACAATACCCGTTATCATGGGCATAGATCTTGGTTAAGTGAATATCACTGCCACCAATTATTCGAATTCCAGAAAACAAATAACCAGATGTTTCAACAGCTTCAACAGTGAGGTTTGTATTGTGAATAAAATCAAGCCCGTTTGTAATGTTTCCCTGTAACCGGCCAATGCCTTTGCAAATTAGATTTTTAACTACAAGGTAGGAAGCCTTTACAGTAAGTAAAGCCATAGAATCGCCGGATTGTATAGTTGCCTTTCCGTTGCCAAAAACTGCAATAGTAATTGGGAAATCAATTGTTCCAATAGCTTCTTTTAATTGCAAAGTGCCCTGAAATATTTGACCAGCCTTTAGTAAAATTTTATCTCCCCCTTTCAATATTAGTCCGCTTGCTTTAGCGAGTGTTTTAAAAGCATTTTTTGGGGACAAGCCATTGTTGTTATCGTTGCCAAAATTATCAATGTAATATACGTTACCGCTTTCTGTTGCATTTGCAATCAACGATTGATTTAAAAAAATTGATATTAAAAATATACAGGTGGTTTTAAAGAGTAACTTCATTTGTATGATGAATTTTAGATGTAAAGAACGGCTTAACAAACTGCTTCAAATTGCTACCGCCATTTTAAAATATTTGTTAGGATTAAAAATGTTAACCATTCAGCTTCGGGCTGAATGATTAATAATATACTTTATCGAAGCATTTATGAGCTGATGTTAAACGGCTATAAAAAAGTTAGTTCCTTTATACTAACCGCAGCTGCAGGAGTTGAACCCGACACCTTTATTAGTATTTAGCTTTTTAAATATTATTTTTTAATAATTCTTCTAATGAATTGTTCGTTGCCTGAATCTACTTTTATTATATACGTTCCTTTTTGCAACCCAAATGCCTCAGCATTTAAACTTATTTTGCTTACCGAATGGTATGTATTGTTAAACAACATTTGGCCCTGTATTGAATACACGGAAACTTTTATATTGGGCATTTCCGAATCTAATTGAATATTAACAACATTGCCTACCGGATTTGGATAGATCACGACAGAAGATTGTAAAGTGTTGTTATCAACTACTGTAATCTTTGCAGATTTAAGCCCAGCCTGCCCAGTCACCAGGCAGATGTTATCAAGGTACATAGCACCAAAATTATCACCTTTCCAAACCCAGAAACGAACTTTAGCTGTATTTGCCGGGGCAGTTGCTGTAAGGCTTTGCAATGTATAGGCGGTATTTGTTACTGTTATCGTGCCGCCGCCGGTTAATTCAGTTCCGGCCGCATCAAAGAACGCCAAACCAGCTTCGGCAGAAATAGGGCTACCAGTTACTTTAGAATAGAAGCTTAAATTTAAAGTTGTACCTGATGTTGTAGTAACATCTTGATAAAAACCACCTGACCAGGTTCCAACATAAGCAGCTTTTGTACCGTCCGAAGCATCGGTAGAGGTGTAGAAATTACCCCAGTCAACCCAACTGGTGGTGCCGCTTTCAAAACTTCCGTTCAATAACTTATTACCCGTACATACAGTACTGGCGGCAGTTACGGTTATTGCGCAGGTGGCAGTTTTGGCTCCATCATTAGTAGTTACTGTAATAGTTGCTGCACCTGCTGCTTTACCTGTTACTACTCCTGTAGTGCTTACAGTTGCAATAGTAGTGTTGCTGCTGCTCCAGGTTACAGTTTGAGTGGTTGCGTTACTTGGGGCAACTGTGGCCGTTAAGGTAACCGTGCCATTTACAGCTACACTAGCTGTGGTGGGGCTTACTGTAACACCAGTTACTGGTACATTTGCAACCGGTCCGCTTTGGCTTCCAAAGTCGATATAACCGTTACAATTCATCCATTCGGAAGCTACTCCCCCGCATTGGCTTGTAGCCGAATTCCATGCGCCAGTGTTGGCCGAAATGCTTTCAGCCTGAATAGTTGTAGATCCAACTGTGATATAGTCAATTCTGGCATCCCTGCCTGTGCCATCATTAGTATAGGCAACTTTAATATTATGAGTACCTGAATAATTCGAATAAGAATAATTCGTTAAAGTTGTTGTTAGTGTATACGTAGCTACGCTCACATTATCAACACGCAGTTCAATTGTTTCGTCTCCCTTAGTTCCTAAAGCCCTGATAACAATTGTAGAGCCGCTTGTTGCTGAGGTTACAGTTATTGCGCAGGTGGCAGTTTTGGCACCATCATTAGTGGTTACTGTAATAGTTGCCGAACCTGTTGCTATACCTGTCACTACTCCTGTAGTACTTACAGTTGCAATAGCCGTGTTGCTGCTGCTCCAGGTTACAGTTTGAGTGGTTGCGTTACCTGGGGCAACAATGGCCGCTAAGGTAACCGTGCCATTTACAGCTACAGTAGCTGTAGTGGGGTTTACGGCAACACCAGTTACTGGTACATTTGCAACCGTTCCCGCATATTCATGTGCACCAATGTCATAAGATGCTCCGGTAGGCCTGGCGGTGCCCCAATAGTCGGTAGTTACTCCTGTTACTGTTGTACCTGCATTAATACTTGCCGAACCTGAACTTAGCTTATAATTTGCAGCCGCTGTACCAGTGCCTGTTACAAATGAAGGATTGGCTGTTGAATTGTTGGAGGCAGTGGCTGTGCCTGTTATGGTTACTCCTGATGTATTGTAAATAATATTGTTTTTAACATCAAAAGTGCCTGGTACTGTAAAATACACACCAAACGAACCAGCGGTAGTAGTGGCTATGGTGTTGTTTGCAATAAAAGAATTACTAAGTTGAAATTTGAATCCTGGAGAATATTGAAAAGCTTCAATTCCTGATTTACAATTTAAAATAAAATTATTGTAAATCTTAACATTCTGTACAAGGAACTTAGCCGGATCGTAAGCATTGTAAGGTAAATCTGAAACTTCATTTGCAATTCTTACCCCGCATGCAATTTGATTGGCACTTCCTCCAGAAACAGAATAACCAGTATTATAAGCAACGTTATTACGAACAGTGCAACTGCCCATTTCTGTGTCAACATAATAATTGATTGCATAATTATCAGCAGCAGTATTATTCTCCATCAACCAGTTGGAGCAACCTACAAAAGGACCAAGACCTTCACCATGGTTTTGTATAATCCTGCTGTTTTTAATGGTCACATTATCGGACCAATAGCCCAAAATTACATGAGGATGACCCAACGCATCTTTTCTGTCTGCATTTATTTGGGCGCATTCATACCCATAAACATTATCAATTGTTACATTGTCACAATACATCCAACGAACAGCTGCATTGTATGCATAGGTAATATCACAGTTTTTAATTACAATATTGGTTTGTCTTGTGCTTGTACTCCAGTTGGTAGCGTACCAGGTTCCAAAGTTAATGGCACCTTTTTCTGAACCGCCCGCATTTTTAATATTAACACCGTCCCAAGTAAAGTAATTAATGCCATCGGCAACAACAAAGCGGGAGTTGACATTGTTTCTATCATTAAAATCAATAGTTGGTCGGTTGGCAGCATCATCGGCCATTACAGTAATATTGCTTCTTCCTGAGGTAAAAATCACTTTTGCAGTTTCCAAATAGGCACCTGCTTTTATCCTTAAGGTTTGACCCGATTGCAATTGAGAGGCAGCATAAGCAATAGTTTTCCAGGGTGATAGGCTACTTCCATTGTTAGTGTCGCTTCCTGTAGTAGAAACAAAGCGGTCATTTACAACTGCACCAAATATACCTAATGTACTTACATAGGTATTAAGTTCATTTGCCATTGCTATGTGCATATCATTATTTGGATGTCCATAGGTAGTAGGAGCGGCAGTAAAACCATAAAAATGCACCCTTGCATTGTTTAATTCGCTAACTATTCCCTGCAAAGCAGTTTTAACAGTAGCACGGTCGCTGTTCATAGGTGGAACGCACAATATAAAATGTGCCGCTGTGTATTTGCTTAATAAATCATTTATAATAGTTTTATAGGCTGTTTTCCAAGCTGTTATTTTTGAGGCGTCGCCTAGGGCTCCGGTGTTTTCATCATTAACACCGTAAGCCATTAATACTAAATCGGGCGTGTAGTTTGCAAAACTCCAGGCAGTGGTACTGCCATTTATTGGACACAAATTGGCATAATTGGTGGCAGCAGAAGGTGCATAATACCCATATCCGCTTTGAATAGCTATACCAGGAATGCCATTGTTGTGAATTTCAGCGCCCAACAATCTGGCTAATCTGTTTGTATAAGCATTCCAACCATTATCAACTGCGGCTGTTCCTGGGTCAGTAGTTGCAGTATTGTCTGCATTCGTACCCGCCGAAATGGAGTTACCAAAAACTTCAATTCTTCGGGTTGGTCGGGCAGCAGGAGCCACCAATCCTTTTCCAACATCAAGAGTCAAACCCCGAAACTCTACAAGGTTAGCAGTAGGTCCACGACGCTTAACAATTATTAAATCGTGGGTTGCATTGGTTAAACCTGTTGCAACAGTGTAAGACGCAGCAGTTGAAGTAATACCACTTTTTACAATCATAGCACCACCATCAATCATAAAGCCCATGGTGTTAGTGCCAGAAGCATCTTTCAAGGTTGCCTTTAAAGAAGTTCCCTGAAATTTAGTAGTAATGTAGGTACCGGCATAATACATGGTAGCTACCGTTGAAGTCAAATTTATTCTTCCGGTATATTGCAAATTTGCGTTTCCAGGCGTAATGTTGGTTACTTCCTGAGCACTTAAAAAGTTTATACAATTGAGTAATAAAAACAAAATCATAAGAATTGTCTTAAATTTTATCATCGTTTGGAATTTTGAAGTTTGAATGATACATGAAGTTTGAAATAGCCTGTAAAGTCAACCGTTAAAAAACAGGTTTGTCAATTAGTAAATCATTGACATAATATTGTACTAGGCTGAAGGCAATAAAAATCTACTGATTAAAAAACAAATTATTATTGATTAGCAGAAATACAGGCGTTAAAATAATTCAGTCAGCAATAAATTTTTAATTTCAACGGTGCTTTGTGGATATGAATGTTTTAGCGTGTTTAATCCGATTGCCGGATAATAATTCTTGTTGTCTACATTGGCAGTATTACCATTTTACCACAGCGATTTATTGCCGCCGGGATTATGTTTTGGAGTGCTGACCATTTAAATTAAAAGCGCAGTTGGCAGCTTAGCCTGCCCAGAGATGCTGAATCGGCTTGGGCTATATCTTTTAGAAACGTTCGGGTCCTATGCTTCCGAGTGTAAAGGCAAATAACAGCGACATCAGGAATATGCCGATAACATAGTCCCAATAAAATAATTCGAAACGCCAGGTTTTGCCTGCCAGCTTCCGGGTATTGGCCCATGAGCCCCAACACAACATTGTTATTATTGTAAACACTACTGCCAATGAGTAACTTGAAATAATGTACATAGCCTTATTATTACCAGTTTATAAATATGTTGGCGTTCCTATTTTATTATTGGTTCTTTTTTTTGATCCAAACCCGAATTTCTCCACCAGTTTGACCTGCATCAGCAAATGGCACCATTTTCACTTCAACTGGTTTCCCATCATAGAAAGCTTTGGAAGTGTATATCTGAGAACCTATCCAGCTTTTTGGAAGTAATTTTTTTGATGCAAGCAAGGGTTTTGGTGAATCAAATGATAGTTTGTCTAAATTAATAATTTTAGGATTCAGAGACTGATCAATAGCTAATACCTGAGGCCCAACTTTTAAAGCGATGTAGCCAGGGTAGCTTTTCCCCCCATCTAAAATCTGATCGTTTAGATTGAATGAAACCTTAATGATTGAATTCTTATTCCACATTTGATCAATGTTTAGATACTTCCCGGGAATGCCTTTGAAGTTTTTGCCATCAACATTGGCTGTATAGTTTTTGCACCAGGCAGGTACCCTCAAAGCCAGCAGAAATTGGGCTTTTGTTTCAGGATTCAACTTGATAGTAGCCTCTCCTGCATCTGGGAATTTCGATTCAATCGTACAATCAATGGCTACTTCTTTGCCATCTTTGGCGAATATCTTGTCCTTAATTTTTCCAGTAGAATAAAGGTTGATATTAAAGCCATTGTCGGCATTTTTTGTCAAAGCCAGTTCAGGAATAGCGGCAATACCACGAGGAATGCTTGCCAAACAACAATGTGAATCAATATCACATCGATATGGTTTTTTCCCCTGCAATGCTGTGTAATAACTCACACATCCGGTTTCAGGGTTTTCGGCAGCAAATAAATGATTGAAAATTGATTTTTCAATTTCGTCCATAATTTTGGCTTCACCGGTCAAATTGTAAAGTGCCTGACTGAACTGAATCCAGGTGGTTGTTACACAGCCCTCGCCCATGCTATTCTCATTTTCGGCGGGGAAATGATTGTCTTCTTTAAATCTTTCATGCTCACTTGAAGTGCCTGTAATGTAAAGTTTATTCGTTGCAATATCGTTCCAGGCAACTGTGGCAGCCTTCAATAATTTTTCATCTTCGGTCAACTGGTATAACTTTACGATACCGATGAGGTTCGACATCATTTCGTAGGCCTTGGCATTGGCTGTTTTGTCAACTTTACCTATTGTTGTTAATGTTGAAATAATTTTTGGACCATTCTCGAATTCATAAGCTTTAAGGATGTACTTGCAAAAATCGAGGTATTTCTTATCTCCGGTATATTGGTATAACAGCGTCATAGGTTCAAGTACGCTGGTTGAAGCCATTCCCACATGTCCCGATGAATTAATAATATTTAGTTGACCTTGCACCTCACCAAAAGTATTACATAACAAATCGCCCATTTTGATTGAGGTTTTCAATGCCGGCCTGTACCCTGTTACTGCATAATAACTTAACAAACCTAACATATTGTATTTGTGCGCCCAAACATCCCAGTCTGTCCAGTAATTTGCAGGCAAATAAGTACCCAGATAACCGTCCTCATTCTGGCAACCGATTAAAATATCGACAATGCGGTCCATCTGGGTTTTCAATTGGGCATTTTGAGTCGAACGCCATACGCGGCTGGCAGCATGTAAATATTTACCTGTGTACTCTCCTATCCATGTTTGTTTTCCGGGCCTGCTGTAGTAACATTCCAGAATCCCGGTTTCGTCTATATTGAGTAAACGCTGAGTAAGGTTTGCATTCAGCCGCTCGTTTAAATATCCACCAAATTGAATATTCTCCAGATCAAAAGCCATTACTTTGCCCGAAACAGTTTGCTTTATTACCGGATATTCCACGTGTTCATCTGTGCGTGGTGTAGGTTTATACGAAAAAAGTGTACTGTATTTCAAAGTATCAGCCAGCTCGTCTGAGGTAAACAAATAATCAATTTTACAGGTAGCCGGTTCTTTCAACTGAACTGAAATCCGGTATACTGAGTCTGTTTTGCTTCCAACTACAATATGGTCTTCATTTTTGAATAAAACATTTTTACTCACCGCATCATATACTTTGACGTAAATGGTACCTTCCATCTTTTCAACCGGTACTTTAAATTTAAAAAGCAGCGTTTTATCAAACTTCGTATCAGGAGATTTGAATTCTGAAAGTTTATCGTTTGTTGTCAGAAAAGCAATATCCGAAAGCTGCACATTTCCTATGGATAGAATTCCGCCGTACATCCCGCCATTGCCGCCGATATCATTAACCCGGACAGCAATTTGATTTTTTTTGTCCCATTGAATTAAATCTAAAGGAATAATATATGACCTTTCTGCATCATAGGAATTGATACCTCCAATTTTAATACCGTTAAAATATGTTTCATCACTGTCATCAATACGCCCTAAAAATAACTTAAGCGTTTTGCGCAATTCGTTGTTCGTTTTGAGAGAAGAAGGAATAACGACCTGGACTCTATACCAGGCAATTCCATCGTAATCAGTAAATCCCTGTGTTTCCCAATACTTATCTGCTATGATTGTTTTCCAGCCCACATCGTTAAATCCAGGTTTGGAATAATCGGCATCATCGCCGGTCTGGAATTTCCATTCTTTGGAAAGTTCCTGAAGTTTGTTGGTTGCTATTGTTTGCGATTTTAGGTTCAATGAAATGAGTATGAACAGAATTAGTGCAAGGTTTTTCATTTTATATATGTTTGGTTGTTATCGGTTTATTGTTAGAAATAGCACTTCTGCTGGTTTTAAGCGAACAAAAAAATTCTTTGCTTTGGTCAAATTCTTCATTAGTTCGCTTATTTTTTAACTGAATGGTCCTTTTCGATTTGATTACCGTTTCCTGAGAAGCATTGGAATGATTGATCAACACGATTATTTCCTGGGTACCGTTCTTTTTATGGAAAAACTCCACGAATTCTGAATCGACATCGGTATCCTGTTCGGGTTTTAATATCGAATACATTTTCACGATTCGTCAGTTGCCCACGGATCATAGGTATCGCAAAGTGCTTCCTCCACATTTAATCGTGTTAAATAAAAAGTTCCTTTGCCCACCATAACCCTGTAAAAAACCTCCTTGCCTTTCTCATTTAAGCTGTGATTCTTACAATCGGGGCACGATTTCATGATGGTCTCATAATTCCACGACCAGTTTTCATCGCTCATTTTCAGGTGCCCGATCATGTTGAATTTCTCTAAAAGGTTTAATTCACCTGCATATTTTGTGACCAGATTCTCGGAAGGCGATTCCAGATTATAAACCACTTCCTTATTCAAATTTTTTGCTGGCCAAATTTGCCGATTTCAGGTTGGGTTAAATACCAAAGGGCATAAACCGGATGAAATTCACACCAACACTTTGCAGCGAGTCCATCTCTTTTTCAATGGCTTTAGGATTCCAATTGTGGAGTATTTGGAACCAGCCTGTTCAAGGTGCATAATTGGCGCCACAGATAAAAGTGGGTTTGCCATTTTGCAGCAGGTATTTATATCCAACTGTTAATTTGTTTTGAGCGTTTGCCTGATGAATGGAAGGCAAAATCAAGAGCATAGTCAAAATGAAAATAAATGATTCCTTTTTGCTTTTTAAATGCTTCATATCCAATTGTCTTTTGATTATTTTTTTGTTTCTAACTGAAAATCAATCAGCGATTTTACTTGTAATTGCTTAGATACCTCGCCTGCCGGTATTTTTGTATTCATATAGAGGACTATTTTTTTACCTGGTATCAGATCGAAAAAATTATCAGAGAATTCATTATCACCATTTGGAAGTGACACATAAACGCTTTTAGCCAGGGTATTTGTCATTAGTTCTAGCTTTACACCGTTCATGGTTTGAGTGGTTTTTACTCTTATATCTGGCTGTTCAATCATTAATGATTTTGGCCGGCCGAAATACAAATAGTTTCTGCAAAGTTCTTTCTGGTTTTTCAATAAAGTTACAGCCAGCACCACCTTATTCTTTTTTGAACCCTTCAAAAGTTGTAACGCTGGAACTGAAAAGTAGATTTTGTTCGAGAGAGACTCTATATTGACTTTCAATTCTTTCTTGTAAAGCGTGTTGCCCTGAAAATCGAACAGCTCGACAAGGAGTTCGCCCGTGATCGGTTGCAAGCTGTCAGAATTTATGTAAACATTTATGTTGGTTTCGGGAATGAACGATGAATCGGTACATTCAGGAATAACCACAACATTTTGGAAGGCATGTTTTGTGGCATAATAAGCGGCCTTTTTTGTCCCCAGATAATCGATTACCGACCAACCTACATTGGGCCATGCATCGCCAAGTTGCCAATACATGGTGCCCATACAGCGAGGCTTGTTCATTCGGTGGGCTTCGGTGGCAATTTTAATGGCATCGGCCTGGAACAACTGGCTCAGGTACACCACGCTTTCAAAGTTTTGGGGTTCTTTGTAATCTTCACGGATATAGCGCATCAGCATTTTGTTGCCTTCCATATCGGGGGCAATTCCGGGCATCACGCTTCGTTGCCGGTACATCATCACCGGTGAAAACAGGGTTAAATCTTCCGGTGCAAAATACTTTTTCATTGTGCTGTATGCCTGAAATGATTGAACCCCATATTCGCTCATAAAACGTGGAATAGTTTTTTTATAGGTCTGTATGGATTGCGATCCATACCATACGGAATATAGGTGCAGGTCGCCTGACGTTAGAGACACCGGCGAACCCGATTCAGAATCGGGCGAGGAAGACCAGTAAAACGTTTTCGGGTCATACTCATTAATTACTTCAGGAATAATTTTTTTAAATATTTTAAGGTAATTATTGAAAATCTCGGTTGAATCGGTTTTCGAAATATTCAGGTTTTTATCATAAGGCCAGCCCCATTCCATCCAGCCCCACAAAAGCTCATTGTTCCCACACCATAAGGCCAGTGCCGGGTTGTTTCGTAGTTGTTTCACAATTTCGGTAGTTTCCTGTTTAATGTTCTCCAAAAAATCGGGATAGCCAGGATACATGGAACAGGCATACATAAAATCCTGCCATACCAAAATCCCTTTTTCGGCACATAAATCGTAAAACAGGGGATTCTCATAAATGGCGCCTCCCCAAACTCTTAGCAAATTGTGGTTGGCAGCTATTGCATCTTTAATCAATTGTTGGTATTGTTGGTCTTTTATTCGGGTAGACAAAGCATCAAGCGGCACATGGTTGCTTCCTTTAATAAATAAAGGCTTTCCGTTCACCCGAAAATAAAAACTGTGCCCTATGGAATCAGGCTTGCGCACTACTTCAATGGTTCTGACCCCAATTTTATCTGCTTTTTCATCCACCTTGCCCCCATTGTTTGAAAGCACAAGGCGCATTTGATATAAATTTGGTTTACCCATTCCATTAGGCCACCACAAATTGGGTTTTTTAATCTTGAGTTGAAGCGTTTGGTGGTTTGCTCCTTTTTTCAATTCAACTATGCGTTGCGAGGCGGGCTGTTTGGCATTGTCAACAAATACTGAAAGGGTGTAACTGCCTTCGTTTTGCACCAATAAATTTGTTTTAACTGAATAAGTAGCCTGGGAAAGGTCGATTTTTTGTAGCTCATAATACACATCTTCAATTTTAGCATCCGACCATGCGTTTAATTCAACTGGCCGCCAAATGCCGCAGGTAACCAGCCTTGGGTGGGTGTCCCATCCAAATTGATGGGGCGATTTCCGTGATTGGCTGGCACTTTTTTGCGATTCAACTGTTTTTTCGTTGTGATTAGGCAGGTGATAGGGGCGCAAAGCCACTCTTTTCATCCCTTCTTTAACTGCCGAATGAAATACAATACGTAGTTCGTTGTTCTGTTTTTTCAGGAGATTTTTGCAATCAACGCTCCAGCTTCGATACATGTTATCGGCCTGAAGCACCAATGAATCGTTCAGGAAAACGTCGGCATAAGTATCCAACCCTCTAAATTGTAAGGATATATTTGGTAAAGCAAAAAGGCCGGGCGCAACATCAAAGGTTGTTTGATATTCCCACTCTTCGTTTTCAATCCATTGTACTTTTTTCTCATTGTCCCGATAATAAGGATCCGGAATCAGTTTGTTATTCAGCAAATCGGTGTGAACGCAACCCGGTATCACCGCCTGGTGCCATTCCTGTTTACCAAACTGCCGAAATTTCCAGTTTTGTACAATGGGTTGGTTGATTCTGCCAGCTATCGCATTTGAACCGACTATACCCATTAAAAATACCAATAGATAAATATTCTTCATTAAAGTGAAATAAAAATAATAGAATCAGCTTACTTTACTTTATCGACTCCAGTTTTGGTTGGCAATACTTTTTTTATAGTGCCGTCATCGTTGTAATGCAAATAATCAACGCAAATTGATCTTCGGAACGGATTTTTTCCGTTCCAGTCGAGTACCTGTTTTTCGCCAGGGGTATTTTGATAATACAAATCGGAATTGTGATAAAAGAGATACCATTTTCCTTTGTATGCTGCAATTGAATGATGATTAGTGCCGCTGTTCACTTCATCAAGAACTACACCTGTGTATTGATAAGGTCCAAAAACATTATCTGACAAGGCATAAAGAATTTTGCCATCAACTGAAGAATAGGAAAGATAATATTTGCCTTTGTATTTGTGAACCCACGATGCTTCAAAGAACTTTTCCGCACCTTGAATGATATGTACTTGTCCATCATAAGAAACCATATCTGGATTTAGCTTAATGGCATTGACCGTGTTTTGTCCTGCAAATAAATAGGCAGATCCATCATCGTCAATAAATATGGCAGGGTCAATAAAATCACGATTACATATTACTCCGGGGCTGTCTTTTGAAAGCAGGGGCTTCCCAATTGGATCTTTAAACGGCCCATAAGGTTTATCGCTCACGGCAACTCCAATATGAAACTGATCGGTAGGGTAATAAAAATAGTACTTCCCGTTTTTTTCAATGCAATCGGGAGCCCAAGCATATCTTTTTGCCCAATTGAGGTCATTCAACGACAATGCCACCCCGTGATCCTTCCATGATTTCATATCGGTAGTTGAAAACACATGCCAATCGACCATGTTGAACCAGGTTGCTGTATCCTGATCGTGCGAAGGATATACATACAAAGTGTCATTAAAAACCCTTGCCGATGGATCGGCTGTGTACATCTTGGTAATAAAAGGATTCTGACAAAATAATAACCGGGATAAAAAAAATAATGAGATAACCAGCAATGCTCTTGTTTTCATTTTTGAAGTTTAAAATTATTGCTTGTTTTATTTGTCGAAGCCATCTGCTTAAAGTATTACAGAACCGTAAGGTGCACACCCCAATCACCAATGAAAAATAAATTGCGGAGTAGCTATAAATTGAACATAGCTATAACAAGTTGCCAATTAGTTAAGCATTGATACAATGATTAGGCTGTGGAGAAAATAATCTACTGGTTTTGAAAAAAATATAAATACAGTTTAAATGAAATTCAGACCCTAAAATAATCCAGGCTGCAAATGCATTTCAATGCGCTGATTGCTTCGTGGAGATGGTTGTAAACGCTTTGTTTGTTCAGGTTCATGATATCTGCTATTTCATTGCAATCGGCATCCATGTAAAAACGGAGGTATAAAACTTCCTGCTGCCGTTTGGTAAGTTTGGCAAGCACAGTCCGCATCTTCCACGAGATTTCTGTAAGGCGTTCCTGTAGTATAATGTTGTTTTCGACCGGTAATACAAAACTATATTTGGCGTCAAATTCAGCCTCGTCAAAATGCTTCTGATGTCTCTTATTATTTACTTCTTTTATAATTAACCGCCTGATAGATTTTAGTAAATAATTTTTTACCGATGGCGTATCATTAATAGAAAGGCGGTTTTTCCATAATCCTAAAAACAAATTTTGTATACAGTCTTTTAGCAATTCATCATTTGTAGAGAACCTTTTTCCATAGCTGAATAAATCTTTATAATATCTGCCCATCAGAATGCCATAGGCATCTGCATTACCCTGTCTGAAAGAACTCCAGAGTAACTCGGCTTTTTCATTAGTAGCAATATGTTTAAGCATAGGTTGTAGCAATCTAGTAATAGTGAATATTGTAGTAGGATGTTGAATCTATATTTGTATTTTTTTACTGTTCTAAATGATTATATTGTACCTGTTATTTTGAGCTATATTTTATTCTAATCACCGTGTTGGAATGCGCTGGGAAATTGTACCCTAAGCCCCTCAAAGGTTTCAGCCATTGAGTCGCATGGACTGAATAAACCAAACATCATTGTTACAAAGTGAGGCCAACACTTAAATGCCTTATAATATTAATCACTCTGCTTTGCTTTTACTAACTCTTTAAAAGACCGTATCAACTAATTGTAATAACTGGCTTCAAATCGGCTGGCCGACTGTTTTATCTCCGTATTTATTGTCTTGTTGGGGATTGGTTCATGGTAAAGCAATTCTACAACATTGGTAAGCGACCTAAAGGTACCCATTTTTAATTAATTTAGTTCACTGGTGATTTACTTATTATAATTGGTTTAAGACATTTTCTACATAAAAAATTGAACGCTGACTATTCCCTGAAATTAATCACAACTGTTCCATCAATTAGTTCATAAGTTGCATTTATGGCTTTGCATATTATCATTAGCTTTTGATAAAAATCCTCCTTTCCAAAAGAGGCAGAAAGTGTGCGGCCAACAATCAATTCCACATCACAAATAATATTAATTCCATATGCTTCCTCTAAAATGTCAAATACATCTTGCACCGGCGTGGCATTAAAATTAAAAAGGGGCCTGGTCTCTGTGAGTAAAACTGGTTTTTCAATAATAGATTTAGTTAATTCCCTATTAGAAATAGTATAAGTTATCTGTTGATTGGGTGTTAAAATGACACCTGATAGCGGCTTTAATTTTTTATTTTCTTCTATAAAATCTTTTTGTTTATAAACTGATACCCTACCTGTCCTAACAATAACGCTTGCAGTTTTATCATGACTAAATTCCTTCACAAAAAAACTTGTACCCAATACTTTGGTAACCACACTTTTTGTATGTACTGTAAAGGGATGCGCAGGATCTTTTTGCACATTAAAAAAGCCTTCACCCTGCAGGCTTATTTCCCTGTTTGTTGAAAAATCATTCGCATCATACATCAATTTACTTCGTGGTGATAGCCGCACCTGGCTTCCATCTGGCAGCAAAACAGCTTCGTTGGTATCTGATGCGTTGTATCGGATAACAGCAGCAATATAAATATGACCGTCCAGTGATAACTGGCTTGCCTCACTGGCAAATTGAATACTGCTCCTTCTATCTGTAATAAAGTAACCCACTGCCAAAACAATTACAATACTTAACACCGCAACCCCCAACCACTTTTTTAAACTAACCTGCTTTTTAATCAGCATACCCGCCTCATTTACCTCAAGCGATTCCGCATCACCAAAGCCCTCATTCATTTCAGCCAATACTTTATCGATCTCGTATTGTATTTCATCTTCAGATATCTCCGCATTTCTCACAGAAATTGTGAAAAGAATAGCCTTTGCATAATTTACAATGTCAGCTTTTCCTGGATTATTCTCCATCCATCTCAGCCAGAAATCATTCGCATCCTTACAATACAATATCCAATCTCTGAAAGATTTGTCAAATAATAAGTCTTCAATTGAATCGTATTTCCTGGTCGTCATTGTATATATTAGGAGTGTGTTGATTAAAATCTACTGCTTTTTTAAAAAAATATTTTGAACTGCTTGTAAGCCTGGCCGATTTCTAAACCGAATAACACAAAATATAGATTGGAATGAACAAAATAACCACGGTAAATTGCATTGCAGTATAATCTTTACAAAACTGCCTTGATGCTGTCAATCCTTGCTTGAGGGACGGGGCAATATTGCAGACACTGTCTGCAATATTGCAAATGGCTAAAATCAACTAAATACGATTTTGCAGACACTGTCTGAAAATCTGAGGGGCAACAAAGGCGTTATCAATCTTTCCTATACTAATATCGGATACCTTATATTGGTATTTTAAAAAAGCCTGGGTATGACGTAAAGAAGTTTCGTATCGCTTATGGGTCGCCGGTGCAAATTCATTGCCCACAAATTCTGCTACTTTTCTGTTATGCTCACGAAGTATCTTTATAAGCATATGAGATTTTTCGGATTTCCCAAGCATCTTGTTTTTAATCGTTTCCTCAGTAATCAATTTTTCATTTTCAGACAGGTAGCGATGGGCATCGTATACCTTAGACTGAAGATTATCAAGGAAAGCGTTAAAGCTTTTAATATTTTCCTTTGTGCCAATGGCTCGCCCGGAATTGCTAATCCATTTTTCGGGATCGCATTCTCTGCCGGTAGTTACTTCTGAACGTTTACCATCAACGGTAATTCTTAGATAAACGGGTACTAATCCCGATTTGTAATTTCTTTGCTTTTTCAGGTAAAAAAGCATGCTAAAATTTGTCTTCATGATTTTAATCATTTAAGGTTAAACAAAATTAGCAATGCGGCAAACGCAAAACAAGATGTTCATTCGGTGAACATGTTGAAATACAGCGACTTAGACCATTTCTGGTGAGTAAGGGTTCGGGAAATTTTACTCACCGAATCACTCACCAGAATTTTGTGCTTTATTATACGTTTTGTGTATGTTCCCCAAACGAAAAAAGCCCGCAAACATAGTGTTTGCAGGCTTTTAGCTTAATTTAGTATTGATTTTAGTGGAGCTGCAGGGAGTCGAACCCTGGTCCAAACATATCCGCCGTAAGCTTTCTACATGTTTATTGCTGCATTAATTGTAGGGAAACAGCCGGGGCAACACAAACCAACTGTAACCTTAGAAGAATGATCTTAAGTTCCGAATACTTCATAACGGAACAGCATCCTGTTTTCTTTTTGAGTCGGCGGAGGAACTTGGTAACAGACCAACCCGTTCAACGGCCCTAATGGTTGCTAATCTAATAGATTAAGCAGCCATGGCATACTGAGTATTGCCATTTGAAGTTTTGAATATTCAGATTTAAGTGCTAATTATCCAACGCACTACATGCTTACACTTACAAAGAACTATGCTGTCAAAACCGGTCAGCCCCGAAACCAATTAGCTAATTTGATAATATGCTAATTAGATAATGGCAAATTTACGAAAACTATTTAGTTCGGCTTATAAAACTCTGGTGTAATACATTTGCAGTTCGATATTTAACAAAAACGATATATGCACCCCGAAGAATTCTATTCAAAAAGAAATGTTGATTTGTCAATACACCTTACCGGATTGCTCCGCAAAAAATCCCGGTTAGGATGGGCACGTTTTTTTATAATGGTTGCAATTATTATCAGCATTTACTTTTCTCTGGATACAGGGCCGGTATATTTGAGTGCCACCTTACTGTTAACCATCATTTTTGTAAGATTAGTATATGCCGATATTAATAACAAAAACAGTATTGACCATACCAGGCATTTAATACAAATTAATGAAGACGAACTGACCGCACTGGCAGGCAGGTACTATCATTTTGAAGATGGCAGCCAGCACAGTCCGCACGATCACCTGTATGCCAATGATATTGATCTTTTTGGCAGGGCTTCCCTGTTTCAGTATATCAACCGGACTACATCGGAAATGGGTAGCACAGTATTGGCAGACTGGCTATTGAATCCTTCCGGCGAAGCCACCATTATTCAAAGACAGGAGGCCATAAAAGAACTTTCATCCCTTACAGAATGGAGGCAGGAATTACAGGCTTTTGGAAAAGAAAAGAAAATTGGGATCCAAACAAAAGAACGCCTGCAAAACTGGATACTGGAGAAGGGCGCTTTTAATCATACAGCATGGAAGCTGTTGCAATATTTACTGCCGGTGATCATGGTGACCGTTGTTACATTGAACATTGTTGATTTGGTGAGCAACCCGGCAAGGAATTATTTTTTATTAGCCGCAGCTATCATCGCTTATTTCATCACTAAAAAAGTAATCCCCATCCATTACCAGGTTTCAAAAATGGCAGAAGAATTGTCGGTGTTATCTGATAGCATTCAACTCATAGAAAAAACCAGTTTTCAATCAGCCTTATTACAACAGTTGCACGCCAGCTACCTGATAGAAAAAGGGGCTGCCTCCCGTGAATTAAAGCAGTTGAAAAATATTTTGGCGAGGCTCGATTACCGGCTCAACCCCGTGATCTTTATTCCATTGGCCATCTTATTGCAATGGGACCTGCAACAGGTATTGGCGCTCGAAAAATGGAAAAAAAGAAACCAGCAAAATATAGCAGAATGGTTTGATAGCTTAGGACACCTGGAAGCGCTATGTAGCTTTTCCACGTTATATTTCAACCACCCGGGTTGGTGCTTCCCTGAAATAAAAAAAACACATTTTTCCATACAGGGAAATGAAATCGGGCATCCGCTCATCAATAAAAATAAAAGGATAAATAACCCAATCAATATAAATGAAAGCGGTGAACTGATGCTGGTTACCGGGAGCAATATGGCGGGCAAAAGCACTTATCTCCGCAGTATTGGAATCAATGTGGTATTAACGATGGCAGGATCGGCAGTGTGCGCAAAAAACTTTAGCCTTTCCCCGGTACAGTTAATCACCAGCATGCGGATAGCCGATAACCTGGAAGAGAACACTTCTACTTTTTACGCTGAACTAAAGAAACTAAAAACAGTGATTGAAAAAGTAAATGCCAACGAAAAGGTATTTATATTATTGGATGAAATTTTACGTGGCACCAACTCTTTAGACAGGCATACGGGTTCGGTTGCATTAACCAGGCAACTCATCAAACATAATGCAGCAGGCATCATCGCTACGCATGATATTGAACTGGCAAAGCTAAAGGAAGAATACCCGGCCAACATCCTCAATTATCATTTTGATGCACAGGTAAGTAATGATGAATTATATTTTGACTACGAATTAAAAGAAGGAATCTGTAGCTCTATCAATGCTTCAATCCTCATGAAAAAAATAGGGATTGAACTGTAGTTTTTTGCGAAGTCTTCAAATTAAAAATCGTTGAAAACTACCCGAAGCTTAATACTCAGATAATAATAAACACAAACTGGAGCACCTTACTGCCATCTCGTTCCTTTGTCGTAATTCTCCGGATAACACATTTGTTTTAAATAACTATAATCAACCAATCTTAACTTATCCATTCAATGAATACGACCGGCCTAAAACATATTGCGCAACAGTTTGGCAAGGCTTTCCGGTTACTGGTAAAAAATGATCCAATGCGGCTGGCCGGCGCTACTGCATTTTTCACCACCTTCGCATTGCCTCCCATTTTGCTGATACTGATTCAATTGCTAGGGCTGTTATTTAACCGCCGCAACATCAGCCGCCAGTTATTCGGCAGGTTAAGCGAGATTGTAGGCAAGGATAGTGTACACGAATTAGTAGGTACCCTCCGGGCTTTCAGGGGATTAGCAGTAAACTGGCCCATTGCTATCTTTGGCTTTCTGTTCCTGGTGTTTGTAGCCACTACTTTATTCAAGGTAATACAAAGCTCTTTTAACCAGTTGTGGATGATCCGGCGAACTGGTAATCATAGTGTTGGCATGGCCATTGGCACAAGAATAAAATCATTCGCCATCATCCTGTTTACCGGCTTGCTGTTTTTGGCATCTTTATTTGCAGAAAGTTTACAATTAGTGTTTGGTAAATATGTAACAGAACTGATGCCGGGTGTTGGACTGATTTTCAACAATGTGCTATCCATTCTTATTTCGCTGCTTACTGTGTGGGCATGGTTCACTGTTTTATTCCGGTACATCCCCGATGGAAGACCTAGCTGGAAAGTTGCGCTGAGCGGTGCCCTGCTTACAGGCATACTTTTTAACATCGGGAAATATGTATTGCGCTGGCTTTTACCCGGTAGTAATATCGGCGTGGTGTATGGTACTTCTGCTTCCATTGTATTACTGCTGTTATTCGTATTTTATTCGTCTCTGATATTGTACTACGGAGCCGCATTCACCAAGGTTTGGAGTGTCCATATTAATCAGCCCATCGTGCCGGTGGATAATGCGATCAACTATGTGTATGCGGATGATGAAAAATGAATGATGAGTGATGAATAATGAGTGATGAGTATCTTATAACATTTATGAATTCCTATTTTACTCACTGAAAAATAAACCGTCACTTCATCCACTCAAATCAGCCATTCATACATTATTGGCATAAATGATACTTTCATCTTTGTAATATCGCCTGCAGATAACCTGCTGATGTATTCTTCATTACAATTGATATTAAGCATTGTCAGTATTTTTTTTAATGCTGCTACACTTACCGGTCCTAACAATACCGGTATTCAAACCGCTGTGGTTGCCAATGATAAAACACTTCCCCAGTCAATCCTCATTTCTTTAAATAAAATACGCTCAAATGTAATCTTAGATCCAATCATAACCAGCGATTCCGCATCCTTTATGATACCATTCAGCAGGGCTGGCAATTTAATCATTATAAAAGCCAAAGTTGATACTACCGAGGGCAGTTTTATATTGGATACCGGTGCGCCTTACCTGATTTTAAATATGACTTATTTCCGCGACTACCCGGCTACCGGTGAAAGCGACGACGGCCAGGGAGGCATTACCGGCCAGGCGATGGCTACCGCTCCCACAAACGTTTCTACCCTCTCATTCGGCCCTGCTAAATACTTTAAGTTACATGCAGACCGGATCAACCTGGGGCATATAGAAAATAGTAAAGGGATAAAAATATTAGGATTACTGGGCCTGCAGCTTTTTAAGGAATTTGAAATGATTATTGATTATCAAAAAAGTGTAGTCTTTCTTCATTGGATCAGGAAGAATGAAAAATCGATTCCTTATCACCACCCCATGCTAAAAGATACGAGCCTGTACACCACCACGCCGATTAATATAAGGGAAGATAAACTACTCACGGATGGATACATAGGAGGCAAGAAATTAACCTTTGTAATTGATACCGGTGCAGAATCGAACGTAATGGATAGCCGGTTACCGAATAAGGTTTTTGAAAACATTAATATCACCCGGCGGGTTATACTTGCAGGCACCGGCAATAAAAAGCTGGAAGCATTGTATGGTGATATGAAAAATATGAAAATCGGCAACAGGGACATGGCATCATTACCCGTATTGGTTACCAACCTCGCCAACCTGTGTTTCGCCGCTAACCAATGTATCGACGGAATGCTTGGTTTTGATTTTCTTTCATTACAAAAAATTGGGTTTAATTTTGTAAGTCGCAAAATGTATATCTGGAAATGAGGAGTATCATCAACTATATTAAAAAATCCATCGGTACCTGTTACTGCATCCTTATGTTGATGATCATTTCTTCATTCGCTTCAACGGCACAAACCACCCGGCCTGTCTATTCCGTAAAGGACGGTAAAATGCAAATTGAATTAAGCAAACACATCAATGACGCAGCTTTGGATAATTTCATTTCAACATTCGACCTGTCTGACCTGGATCTTAAAAATTTCCTGAAAACCAATTCGACTGATTCGTTGCGTAAACTGGGTTGGAAGCTCGAAAAGAATAACCGGGATTTAGTAGTCATCAGTAAGTTACTGCGAGGTTTCGACCACTTCGACAACCCTGCCGATAAAATCATTTTCACAGAAAAAGGCGCATCCAACAGCGACCTTTTCCCGGCTGTTTCCAGTAACATTAAATATGAATTTAACAGCTTCCGGAAAAAACATCCCTTCCTGGAAAAGGATTCGCTGGTTACTTTTTTTCTACGCAACAACACCGGTGCAAAAAGCGTGATGCTGGCGGGTAGTTTTAATGACTGGAATCCGGCCGCCTTATCCATGCGAAAAACAGATAGCGGATGGATTGCCCCTGTAAAATTAGGACCCGGAAAATATTGGTATAAGTTTATAGCAGATGGAAACTGGATGACAGACAGTGATAATGCCAGGGTGGAAAACGATGGCCGCGGAAATGATAACTCTGTATTTTACAAACACAATGTTGTATTCAGGTTAAGCGGTTTTGAAAATGCGAAAAAGGTTTTCATATCGGGCAGCTTCAATGGCTGGCAACCGCGTCAACTCCCTATGATAAAAACAGCCACCAGTTGGCAATTACCCGTGTACCTGGCCGATGGCACACACACTTACCGTTTTGTGGTAGACGGAAAATGGATGGCCGATCCAAACAATAGCAACCGTCTGCCAAATGAATTCAATGATTTCAATTCCGTTCTCCGGATCGGTACTTCCTACAAATTCAAATTGAATGGTTACACAGCTGCCAAACAGGTAATACTGGCTGGTTCTTTCAACAATTGGCGGGAAAATGAATTATACATGACCCAAACCAACACAGGCTGGGAATTACCTTACACGTTGGGTGCAGGCAATTACGAGTACCGTTACCGGGTAGACGGCAAATGGATAACCGATCCTGAAAACCCGGCACCTTCAACTGGTAAAGAAAAACAGGGCAATGCCTACCTCATCATAGGAGTTAATCATACTTTTCGGCTAAAAGGTTTCAGCAATGCAAAAAGCATTTTTTTAGCAGGCGATTTTAATAACTGGGAACCCAACACCTATCAATTGAAAAAGGAAGGCGACGAATGGAAACTGGGCATTCACCTGGCACCTGGCAAACACACTTATAAATTTATAGTAGACGGAAAGTGGATAAAAGACCCTGCCAATAAACTTTGGGAACAAAACGAACATGGCACGGGTAATTCGGTGCTTTGGTTTGAACGGGGAAGGTAGGGGACTGTAAACAGTTGATGCATGATACTGGATACTGGATTGTTGATGGCTGAAGCTTGATGATTAATGATTTGGCTGTTTTATTCTGGCTGTTTTACTTTCTGCACCGGATATGTAAAAAATAAGACACTACCTGGGCGTCCTGCAAATAGGGCAACCTGCTGACGGTTTCATCATCCGGGTAAGGCTCATTTATTTGTTCAATTGTAAATCCGGCGCCCAGGATGGCAATGAACCATGCTGTCAGTGTTTTATTAAAAACGGGTACTTTAAATTTTGGAAACCTGTTTTTTAAACCGGCCGGCGCTGCGCCAAATATCCACTCCTCAATTTCACCATCCAGGTTTTTAAAATAATCCCCTACCTCAATGCCGTATGTTTTCCCATCGGGGCCTCGAAGGTTTTTTCGTCCTGGTGTAGTAAAGCAGGGATGCGTTATCGAAAACTGTAAAAAACCACCGGGCTTTAACACAGGGTATGCTTCCTGTAAAGCTATTTCCGGGTTCGGTATGTCCATCAAACACATAAATGAAGTGGCGAAATCAAAACATTCGTTTTCAAATGGAAGTGCTGTAGCGCTTGCAACAAGGTATTCAATACCGATGCAATCAGCCTCCTCCATCTCTTTTGCCTTATCTATAAAATTTGCTGAAATATCAATAGCCTTTACCCGGGCGCCTTGCTGAGCCAACAGCCTGGTATTGTATCCTTCACCACAACCAATATCAACGCCTGATAGCCCCTTCACCACAGGCAATATTTCAAAAAAGGCGGGGGTATTCAGATGGTCACGGTAAAGGTCAAATCCTGCCCTGGCAATGGTTGTCCAGGCTACTGCATTTTCATTCCAATATTGTCCTGCTTCTTTTTCGTTCATAACATGATAATATCAACAGCATTTATAAAAAAGTGAATGGTCAATGGTCAATCAATGTCGGTGACTTAAGCTTTATTGAGTCCCTAAACAACCGCCGACGGGGCTGATAGCCGCCGTCGGGGTTGGCGGAACCCCGTCAGCGGTTGCAAACCCTGACGGTGGTTGGCATTAAGTCAACGACATTGAATGGTCAATGGTGAATAGATATCGATGAATGCAGAGGGTTCATATTTTTGCCCGCCCGATAGTAATCGGGTCACCATTCACCATTACCCATTGCCCATTGCCCATTGCCCATTCACCATTTTACTTCACCTCATTCACTTCCAGTACCACACTCGTTCTGCTTCCATTTACATTCGGGTTAATGCCAATCGTCATTAAAAAATCGCCTGAATAAATTTTAGCAGCATCTATCGTAGATGTAGTGCCGGGGTATACATTTATCTCCTTCACGGTATATTTTTTTGTTGCATCCAACCCTTTCAAACGCACTGGTTGCGGGGAAGCCGATAACATAAATCTTGAATTGGTTTGGTAATTAAACACTACTGCCCTACTCTTCTCTTCGTTGGCAAACATTAAGGAAGCCATTGGATTTTCTTTGGGGTTTACCAGCCGGTACAAATCACCATGCCACACCAGGTTGCTGATAGATTGATAAGTTGCCACCGCCTGCTTGCTGAACTGCAGTTCTTTCTCCTCCAGTTTACTTACCACAATATCGTATCCCATTTTACCCATCATGGCTACGTCTGTTCTGAATTTTATCGGCAGCTTACTCCAGTCAGTAACATGGTTGCAACTGGTAATAGCAGGATAGAAATAAGAATATTCCCACTGGATAAAAATACGTTCCAGCGGATCGGTATTATCGCTCGGCCAGAATTCGGTAAAGTATTGCAGGGCGCAATAATCCACCCGGCCACCTCCGCCACTGCATAGCATCATTGGCACTTTGGGATATTTTGCACGCAACCTTTCCAGCACTTTATACAAGCCCTTTACATAATCTACATACAACTGCGATTGTGCCAGCCCCTGCCTTTGCAGGTACATCGAATGCGCATTGTAAATGACTGCATTGCAATCCCATTTTATAAAAGCGAGCTCCGGGTTTTTAATGAATAAAGTATCCAGCACACCGTACACAAAATTTTGTACCTCCGGGTTACAAAGGTCTAATACCAACTGGTTACGAAAATATTTTTCGGGCCGGTCGGGCTGGCGTATCACCCAGTCTTTATGCTTTTCATACAATTCACTTTTGGGGTTTACCATTTCCGGTTCCACCCATATTCCAAATTGTATTCCTGCTGCCTTTGCCTCCTTCACCAGGTAACCGATACCATTGGGCAGTTTCTTTACATTCTCTTGCCAGTCACCCAGCCCGGCATTGTCGCCGTTGCGTGGGTATTTATTTCCAAACCATCCATCATCCAGCAGGAACATATCAACACCTATCTCCTTCGCCCCTTTAAAAAGAGCGGTTAATTTGTTTTCATCAAAATCAAAATAGGTAGCCTCCCAGTTATTGAGTAAGGTTAGCCTCGACCCGTTGCCATCCAGCAACCGGTACCGTTTCGCCCAATGATGCAGGTTGCGGCTTGCAGTTCCTTTGCCAGTAGCTGAAAAGGTATAAATAAAAGATGGTGTTTTAAACTCCTGCCCTGCAGCCAGTGTATATTCCGAAGCATACGGATTAATGCCCGCAACCAACCGGAGATTATTGTAAGAGTCCACTTCAAAATCAATTTTGAAATTACCCGACCATGCCAATTGCCCAAGCAACACTTTACCTTCATCTTCGGTTGCTGGCTTATCAAACGACACCATAAAAGTGGGTGGTTCAAACAGGTTGGCCCTGGCGCCGAGTTTAGAATCAATTGATTTTATACCATGCGTTAAATGATCTTCCTCCGGTTTCATTTCAGCACCCCATGTGCCGTTGTAATGCATCAGGTAAAAATCATGTGCCGTGAAATATAAATTAGCCGAAGCATATTTCTTCATCCGGACCGGCTTCTTCTCCAGGTTCTTAATTACACTCCATTGTTCAATTACATCCTCCCTCGAATAGCATTTGTAATACAAGGTTATCTCATCCCCATACAACGGGTCTTTCAGCAATACACTGGTAAGGCTCACATTGTCATCCACCTTCTTTGTTTGGGTACTCACATATTTCAGGTCGAGCGATTCATTACCATCTGCATGAGTGATCTGCACCGCAGGCTCTACCAGGTTCCAGGTACCAGCCGGAGTGTAGGCGCTATTGTAATCACCTGCATTGCCATCATTGAAAATATATTGTTGCGGAATAGCAGCGTATTCTTTGTTGCCCGATAACCTGCCACCAAAATAAACAATACCCAACCTGCCCTCTTTGTTCGTTTGCAAAACCAATACATTCTTTTCTGTTTCCACCGGAATGGTAACAATGGCTTGTGCCATTGATGAATGAACATTTGCAAAAAAATAAACCGTCAAAAATAGTATTGTCCGGGCTATGGTACTGCTATGAAGCTTTGGTTGCGTCGCACACTTGTACTGAAAAAGCTTTATTGAGCGTTCTAAAACCGGGTTGTAATCAGTGAATGAACTTTTTCGGCTATGCATAATCGTTAATTTATGGAAAGAGTATTAAATTGATGTTGCAAATTATCGCAAAATATCAACAAAGGGTCATAACAAAAAGATGGTGAGCATCACCAATACGATGCCTTTCGGAATATTCATACACCATTGCTTCGCAAATGAGCCTTCATATTTTCTATGTAAAACTGGTTACTACGCCCGGCATTTATTGAACCTTAATAACAATGGACGCCATATTCATTCCTTCTGCCATAGCATTCAATTTTATATCACCGGTCAGCTTTCCCGACTTTATAATCACCAGGCACCTACCCTGCCAGGCCTTGCGTTGTGGAGCCTGGTAACTCTCCAGGCTTCGAGGATTTGCATTACCAACTGCTGCAATAGAACCAGCACCTTCTATCTCAAATTTAACCAGGTTTTCCGCCAACGGGTTGCGGTTACCTTTTGCATCCAATAATTCTACCGTGATATAACTTAAATCCTGGTTATCTGCCCTGATCGTTTTTCTATCAGCAGTCAATTGAATTTTTTCTGCATTTGATGCAGAATTTAGAACAGCGGTATTGATGACTCTGTTATCATTACTGTATCCAACTGCCTTTAGTTCTCCCGGTTGATAAGGCACTTGCCAGGACGCCATGAACTTTGCAGCCCGGTCAGTTAGTTTATTGCCCAATGATTTCCCATTCAAAAACAATTCAACCCGCGCACAGGAAGAATACACTGTTACTTCAATAGGTTTGTTTTCAGAGCCCTCCCAGTTCCAGTTGCTTACTGCATCCAACCAATGCCATTTCGACCACGACTGCCTGTTTGGATTTACTTCAAATGATGGTGCTGGGGGTGTTACAAAAAGTGAAACCTGGCCGTCTTTCCACAGTGCATCCCTGTAATAGGATTGGGGCCGTTTCCATCCGCAGATATCGATATCACCACAAAATGCAAGGTTCCATGGATAGAAATTTTGCTGCTGGTAATAACCCAGCCAACCAATACTTGCTTCGCCAATATAATCAAAAGCCGTCCATACAAAGTCACCTATCACATACGGATGGTCAATCGTCTCCATCCAGCTATCAAAGGCTTCCAGCGGGTACGTTTCGGAACCATACATGATTCGCTTAGGCAATCGCTGATGATCATCTGCGTAAATAGATTTCTTTAAATGATCCCCTCCGGCGGCATAATTATAACCGGCAATATCCAACTGTGCAAAATAGGGATCCTTGTCTTTGTTCAACCCATTTACCGCCGAAGTGACAGGCCTCGTTGCATCTGATTTCCGGATATAATCTGCCAGCATTTTTGCCGTTGCCACTCCTTCCGGATTTCCCCTTTCCGGAATTTCATTGCCAATACTCCACATGATTACCGAAGGGTGATTGCGATCCCTGAGCACCATACTTTCAATATCTTTTTTCCACCAGTCTTTAAAATACAAATGATAGTCGTATGGATTTTTTCCATTGTTCCACATATCAAAAGCTTCGTCAATGATTAACATACCCAACCGGTCGCAGGCTTCCAGAAATGCAGGGCTGGGCGGGTTATGACTGCACCTTATAGCATTGTAACCACTCGCTTTCAACAGCTCCACTTTTCTTTCTTCTGCCCTGTCGTAAGCCCTTGCACCCAACGGTCCGTTATCATGGTGTATACAGCCACCCTTCAATTTGACCGTACTGCCATTCAACTGAAAACCCTTATTTATATCAAAAGAAATTGTCCGGATGCCGAAAGTGGTTGTTTGAGTAAAAAGTAATTTATTATTACTATAAATGGAAGATACAGCGGTATATAAAGCAGGAGATTCGCAGGACCAGAGCTGAGGTTTTTTTATCACCCCCACCTGGTTAAATTCGAAATTTTTACCAGGTGCTATTACCTGGCTTAATTCAGTGTTACCCACAGTTACACCAGCAGCATTGATAAATTTTGTAATGATGTTGATGGTAGCAGGCTGATTGGTTTCGTTAACAATATCGGTTTTGCAGTTAACGGTGGCTTGTACTTTACTTACCTGCGGAGTGGTAATAAAAGTACCCCATTGGTCAAAATGAACCGGGTGTGTTATGTTCAGCCATACATGCCGGTAAATACCTGCACCGGAATACCAGCGGCTGTTTACACCTTCGTTCTTTACTTCTACCGCAATTAGATTAGGGCCATCAAATTTTACATGCCTGGTAATATCAAACCTACACTCCGTGTATCCATAAGGATGATTTCCCAAATGATGTCCATTGATCCAAACATCGGCATTCATATAAACGCCATCAAACTGAAGCTGTATCTTTTTGCCCTTATCTTCCGGCTTTATAGTAAAGATTTTCCGGTACCACCCCGTGCCGCCGGTTGTAAATCCACCGCTCACCTGGCTAATTGCATCACGGTTAAACGGAGAGGTGGTGCCTTTCAGGTCCTCTATGCTCCAGTCGTGCGGCAGGTCAATTTTCCGCCATTTTAAATCATCAAAATTTATTTGTTCTGCACCCTGTGCAGCACCTAAATGAAAGGTCCAGTCGTTATCAAAATTGTTGACTGTATTATTTTGGGCCATCGGCTTAAGGGAAAACAGGATTAGCAATATAAAAGACAATATTAGTTTGTTGACCATTTTATATGAGGGTTAAATTGAAAATACCAGCTAAGTAAATATCAGATGCAGTCCTGGTATTATTTGTGAATCATTTTCTTAGTGATAACACTACATCTTATTTATTCTTCTTTGTTGACCGGGGCGATAAAGCATACCCAATTAAATTCCTGGTATTGATACCAAAATATATTTTATCCCTGATTTGAACACTGCTCCTTACATCTCCCCAGATATTAAAACCTGATTCGCTTTGTTTTACATAATTGAAATTGCCTTTCCCATCCCCCGCCAGCAATATACCATAATTGGCATCAAACCTGCCAAGCCTAATCTTGCAATGCCTGTTATTGCCGCAAAGCAAAAGGTCTGTTTTTCCATCACCATTAAAATCCATCGTATCGATTGTATACACCGGGGAATATTGAACTTGCTCTGGTAGCACAGCGATTGTAAATTTGCCTGCAGCATTACTTAAGAAGCAGGTAGTGCTCATGTGTTCAGCCGCCAGGTGACCTGCATCTTTCAACTCATCCTGTTTAAAAAGCTCATCCAGGGTTATATCTGCATAACTTTTATAGTTGGCAAACCGTTTACGCAAAAATGGCATTTGAAAAACCAATTCATCCCAGGTAATGTAGGGGTATCTTTTGCCCTGGATATAAAAACTGAAAACAGGATCGACAATCCCATTTTTATCAAAGTCTTTATAATGCATTTCCAGTGGCTCCTTTTGGGAGGCTTTGAATTGCGTATTGAGCCCTATGTTTCCAATAATCAAATCGGGCCGTTGATCTGCATTGAAATCCCCGACGGTAATTGTATTCCACCAGCCGGCATAAGACTGGTCAAAATAATCCTTGCTGCAATTTACGAGCTTCCCTTTTTCCTGCCGGTAAACGGTTACCGGCATCCACTCACCCACTATCACCAGTTCATTTTTCTTATCCAGGTCCAGGTCAACCCAGGCAGCATCGGTGATCATCCCCGGCTTCGAAAGTTCGGGACAGACCTGCTGGGTCTGATCTGAAAAATTGCCTTTTCCGTCATTGATTAAAATATAGCTGGATGGCTTTTCCGGGTATCGGCCAGGTACTACTCTTCCTCCAACAAAAAGGTCAGCCACACCATCAGCATTGATGTCCTGCACCCGTACGCAGGATTTGCTACCCCTGTTATCCGGAAGGCCGGTACTTTTCACGAAGCCTTTGCCACCATCATCCAGGTAAAGCCGGTCCTGAAGTAATGCATCAGTCTCAGTAAAATTATTATACCCGCCACTGGCAATATAAATATCAGCACGGCCATCACCGTTAGCATCAAAAACAGCTATTGCGGCGTCATTATATGCTTTGTCCTGTTCAAACACCGGGATTGCTTTTGATACAAACGAACCGTTTTTCTGCTGCATAAAAATACGGGTAGGCTGGCCTGCTGTTCCCCCCATAATGATATCCTCCAGTCCATCTTTATTTAAATCATATTTGGTCATACATGGACCATTGTTCGAAAACTGGCTGTTCAACAGCGCCTGCCTGTTAAAATCATTGATACTGGTATCGGGGCTTTCATATTTCAGGAAGGATGGGATTTCAGTAAACCATTTTTTACCACGTTCCAATGGAGGCAGCTTCATTTCAATGGCATCTTTTTCAGCCAGGTTCAGCAATTGATTTGCCTTTACATTATACAGCTTTTGCATTTTGCCACTATTCCAGGTGATGACCAGGGAGTCTGCTTTTTCCGCGGCACCCATTCCAAAATGAAGATTGTAAGATACATTGGAAAGATAGCCCCTGGCCGGGTTTTGTTCCAATGCCTGGATTTGCCCGCTGTGAAAAAGTTTCAGTTTGGCACCCAACCCCTGGGTATTTCCGGCATCCCCTGCCAGGTGTACCTGCAGGAAATGATTGGCATTTAATTGTTGTGATTCATTTTTATAAATGAATGCCGGCTGGTTAATATTGTTAACTACCAGGTCAAGATCGCCATCGTTGTCCAGGTCGGCATATACAGCACCATTGCTGTTGGAGGGCTGGCTAATGCCCCAGTCCACAGTTTTGTTTTGGAACCGGCCGCCCTGCTTATTTTGATAAATATAATTAACGACATTGGATGCCGGCATTTCCTTTATTATTTCCATTACATCTTCCCGCTGCAGCCTGCCTTTTTCCTTCACATACTGGTTCATGTAATTAATAAAATCCAGGTTGGTGTAGTCCTTCAAATAACCATTCGTTACATAGAGATCCTTCCAGCCATCATTGTCGTAATCCGCAAAAAGTGCCGACCAGCTCCAGTCAGTATTGGATATACCTGCTATTTGTCCTATCTCGCTGAAAGTACCATTGCCGTTATTTAATTGTAGCATGTTCCGCATGTACTGGTAATACAAACCGCTTCTCACATTCAGGTTAAATTTGGCATAGTTATCAGGTGTAAGCAACAACTTTTGCCGGTGGTTATCTTCCGGCAGCATATCAAGTGTATAAATATCCGGATGGCCATCGTTGTTAATATCGGCCACATCGTTTCCCATAGAGAACTGGCTGTTGTGCCCGAGGGATGTTTCCAGTTTATTGGTGAAGGTTCCGTTTGTATTATTGATATAGAGGTAATCAGGTACGGTGTAATCATTGGACACATAAAAATCGGGCCAGCCATCTTCATTCAAATCAGCAATACCCAGCCCCAGCCCATAACTGAGTTCCGAACCATTGATGCCGGAAAGGATGGTTACATCTTCAAATTTTCCGTTGCTCTGCCTGAATAAACGAAGGCCCTTTTCGGGGTTATCCTGTTTAAAAAGCTGTGCGGTGCCTGCTTCATTTAATAAGGGTAAATTTTTAGGATTGTGGTTGAGCAGCAGCATATCGAGGTCGCCGTCTTTATCATAATCCAGGAAATAAGATTGGTTGCTGAAAGCGGTACTGGCCAGGCCATACTCCGCGGCCTTTTCTTCAAACACAGGAGTTCCGTTGCTGTCGTTTCCTTTATTTATAAAAAGCTGGTTGGCCCTTTTTTCAGCAGGCAAAGCGCCCGAATAACACAGGTAAATATCCAGCTTGCCATCGGCATTGATATCAACTGCATTTACACCTGTTTTCCATGGACCGGGCCTGCCACCTGCACCGGAGATACCGGTGATATCCTCAAATTGCAGGTTGCCCTTATTAAGGTATAATTTATTATCGCTCATGTTGGAAGTGAAATAAATATCTACGAGCCCATCATTATTAAAATCGCCGGCCGCCACACCTCCACCGTTATAAAAATACTCGTACATCAGCACATTGGTATTGGGCCCTTCCGTAAGTACATTACTGAATTGGATACCTGTTTTTTCAGCAGGTAATAAGGTAAATAGTGGCTTTCCAGTTTCTTCTTTGTAATTATCAGCTTGCCTATTACAGCCGCATGTCATGCAAACACTTACAAAAAATATAAGGTCAATAGTTCTTTTTAAACTCATTTTATGAAAAGGCTAAAAGTAAAAAATCTACCCCTAATATAGAGATAGATTTTTTGTGTAAGAAATTATGTGATTCTGAATATTAATTAATATCCCGGATTCTGCACCAAAAGGCTATTCCTTTGGGTTTCCTGAAGCGCTATCGGCCTAAAATACATTTTATCTAACCATTTCCTGTCTTCAAGGTCATTATTTACTACTGGCAGGTAGGTATAATCAAACTTGGTTTTGTCCTTTCGGTAAGGCACTGGCGCCACAGCCCCTGCTTTCAGTCTGCCTTCTACAAATATAAAACTTGTTTTTCTGCCTAAGGTTGTAGGTGCAATCATCCAGCGGCGGGCATCAAACAGGCGTTGTTCTTCCAGCGCCATCTCTATCCTGCGTTCATTACGGTAAAGCTGCCGAAGTGCATCTCCTGATGCGGTTATTTCTGGCATGCCCGCCCTAAAGCGAATTTTATTTAACCAGGTACGGGCTTCCACGTCTAACCCCAGTTCAATATTAGCCTCTACATAATTAAGGATTGCCTCTGTATAACGGAAATAAGGCCATGGTACTGTCTGCCTTCCACTATTATCACGAAGTGTATTATCCGGATCAATAAATTTACGGAAGTAATACCCCGCAAAGCTTCCGTTCCAGTTTTCAATAGGCCCCTGGCGTGTGTCTAAACCAACAATTTTGGTAGCACCAGCAAAGTAAGTACCCGTCTGTATCTCATTTGCAGGATCTTCTGATCTGCCACGTGGTTTCCACGGTGCGCCATCATACAACACAGAAACATAAAACCGTGGATCCCTGTTTACATACGGGTCGGCTTTATGGGTGGGATTATTCCAGTCAAATTTAGTTCCATCCATCATCTCGTAATCATCTACAAACTCCTGTATTGGGGTATTGCCCGCCCAATTATTATAACCATTAGGACCCTGGCGGAGACCATGCTGTTGGGCACCTTCCAGCCTGTCAAGGGTAAAGGTTCTTACAAACAATAACTCATTTGTGGAAGCCACGGCCGCATCGGCATCAGGGTGCTTGCTGGCACCCCCCATAGCTATGGATAAATAATTCTTCCGGCCTTCTTCAAACGATGCCTGGGCAGTCATACCGGTTTTGTACCCTGACCCCGCAGCATCCAATACAGCCTTTGCAGCATCTTTGGCAGCTTGCCAACGTGCGATACGGTCACCGCTTACAAAACCTAACAATTCTGGTTTGGCAAAGGCAGAAATTACACTCGATTTTGCCTTAGCGGTTGGCATATCATGCAAATCACTTGCGTCATATATTAACTGCCTCGATTTTAAAGCCAGTGCACTTAGATCCGAAGCTCTGCCTCTCACCTTCGATTTACCAGCTAACAAGGTACGTGCGGCATCACTCTCCTTTATTATAAAATCACTAACTTCTGCATACGTGTTACGAGCTACTTTATAGTCTTCGTTCAGGCCATATATTTTTGTAACCAGCGGAACACTTCCATAAAACCGGAGTAGCTGGTGATAGAAGTAAGCCCTTAGAAAACGGGACTCACCCATTAACCGGTCTTTTAAAGCTTGATTGGCAAAGGTTGCCTTTGGTATATTCTCAATGGCAAGATTAGTGGCACGAATAAAGTTATATAAATCTAACCAGTTCGTATGCCGGTTTACCCATCCTGTATTGGCTGGATCCATTGATCCGTTGTTCACCGTATTAATGCCCCTTCCGGCATGCGTAAAAATCGCTTCATCGGATATAGAAGCCAGCATTTGCTCGTCAAATCCCCCTTCATATAAACCACCGTAGATGCCGTTTACAAAAGCCTCTGTAAAAGCAGGGTCTGTCCAGGTTAAATCAGATTGTACCTGGTTGAGAGGCACTGTGTTTAAAAAATCCTTTTTACACGAAGTGAGCGTGCTGCCCACAACTAATAATAAGATTATCGTTTTATTTGTTATCTTTTTCATTGGTATTTTTTTAAAAGGTTACGCGTGCACCAAAACTGAGTATTCTTGATTGGGGATAGGCATATCCGTTACTGGCAATGGTTTCAGGATCCCAAAATCCAAATTTTTCCCAGGTAATAAGGTTTAACCCGCTAAGATATAACCGTAAGCGGCTGATGCCGATACTCTGGCCAATGTTGGAAGCAAGTGAATACCCTACTTCTATGTTTTTAAACCTTACGTAGTTATTTCCCCTGAGCCAGTATGTATTATTCGCATTATTACCTGCATAATACCTGTTGTTTCTGCTTACCAGTCGTGGATCGGTGCTGCTGGGGTTCTGAATAGACCAGCGGTTGTTGTAACTCCAGTCAAGGTAGTTTCCAAATTCACCTGTTTCATTAAAATTCAACAACTGCAAACCTCCAAATGCACCCTGAAAAAGAGCTGACAAGTCGAAATTCTTATAGGTCACATTTATGTTAAGGCCGCCGGTGAATCTTGGGTCACGTGTTTTATCCATTCTTACCTGGTCCAGGTTATTGATCTTACCATCTGGTGTACCATTTGGTCCGGAAATATCCTTGAACTTCATATCGCCGGGACGTAGGCTTCCTTCAATAGCACTATAGTCAATTTTATTACTGGTAATCTCAGCTGCGTCCTTA
>JANPIJ010000004.1:0-2816 GCA_031424955.1 Ferruginibacter sp.
AAAAGTTTACTGCCTATTCCTTTGCCTTGTTCATTAGTTTCAACTCCAATAAACCATAAGTAGCACATCGGTACTTTGGTATGATTTATTTTTATTGCAGCTTCCCTATCCATGGCTTTTTTGAGGTTACCCAAACCCATACAGGATATAGCCAGTTTTACATCTAATATGATTGATTGCAGGGTTGTTTTCTTTTTTTCAGGCAATACGATCAATGCACAAGCTTTTTTATCTTCGGAAAGAAATATATCACCAAATAAATAGCAGACGTCAAAAGAGTATTCCATCAGGCTCATTAACCTTTGATACTTTTTCTTGTCTTGCTTTATAATATAATTAACACTTTTGTTATCAGCAAAGGAGTTTATCAGGATAGTAACCACCCTGTCTTTATCTTTATAATTCGCTCTTATCATATGGAAAATGTAGGTACAAGATATTTTTAGCAAGAAGATGCAAAAATTGATCCATCAAAAAGGGAAGGGCTAACAAGTAAACCTAATCTCATTTTCTGATTGATGCAGTGACTGAGACAATCTAATGAAATTTTGTAGAAGTAAACATTGCAATTTTATATATAAGTGATAGTGCCGTCACCCTATCGGGTCGGGCTTTCACTACAATCTTCTTCGAAGGATTTCCGTTCCAATCCCTAACGGATATTTTTAAGATAAAGTAATATTTTCTTTACCAGATCGATGGGAAAAACAACCAAAATTTATGTTGTTTTTTATTCATTGATTATTGAGCTTTTTCCGTTTTGACCTGTAGCTTTTTTAGATTATTATAAGATCTACCAAAGAAATTAAATATTTAAAAAGTACCATTGCCAAAGACCCTGTGCAGTACACCCGTCTTATTTCTATATCGCCTGCGGCAAATAAGTCGTGAGAACTGCACCGGATAAGAATATTGTGAATTGAGATTGGCTCGTTCCTCACCAATCACAATTCAAGAATAATCAAACGTTTTTTTATCTCACACAAAAAGATTTTAAAAGAAACTCATTCATCCATATCTGACGCAAAATTCTTGACAGGCTTTGCAAAAGCAAGGTCTGCACCTTCATTACCATTTCGGCTTGCCACGGGTTTTGTAAAAACAATCTCCATCCGCCGCGGCGGATAGTATTCTTTTTTCAAAAACCTTGCTTTTACAATGCCTGTTTCAAGGCCGGGTTGCTACGATTAGAACGAACGAGGCCCATGTCTGGTTTGACATCTATTAACAATTAAAATTTACAATTATGGAAATGACAGCAAGATTAACAGGTGATGCAAAAATAAGCACACTGAAAAATGACCGACAGGTGGTAAACTTTAGCGTTGCAATTAATGACAGCTACAAAGCAAAGGGCAGTACCGAATCAACAAAAATTATAACCTATGTGCAATGTGATTATTGGGTAAATCCAATCATTGCCCAATACCTGACAAAAGGTACACTGGTAGAACTACAAGGTCGTGTTGGTGTAAACGCTTACAAAGCCAATGATGGCGAAGCTAAAGCCAGCCTGACTTTTCATGTAAACAGTATCAAACTGCATGGCAATAGTAAACAACAAGGCAATACTGAAGCCTGCGCATTACCCATTGCCGCAGCAGAAAAAAAAGAGCCGGTAGATGACCTGCCCTTTTAAAGTTTTTTCAGTACCGGCCTGAATAGTTTTTCAGACTGGTACTGTTTAATCAATCCCACATTTTTTAATCTACAAACCACAGTAGCACCGCCTGCGGGATATAAATAAAAACCGGAAATAAATTATGGCACATAATATTAATTTCAATGAGCAAACAGGCAAACACAGTTTCTTTTCGGTAAAAGAAAAAGCCTGGCATGGGTTAGGACAAATAGTAGAAGGCTATCCCACCAGTGCGGAAGCGCTAAAATTTGCAGGACTTGATTACACAGTGGAGAAAAGAAAACTGTTTACGTTTGATAACGAAAATGAAATAGCCAATGAGGATATTGAAATCAAAATTCCTGAAATAGAAGTACCCAACTTTTACGCAACATTGAGAACAGATAATGAAACTGTTTTAGGTGTGGTGGGCAAAGATTATGAAGTGGTACAAAACACAGACGCCTTTAGCTTTTTTGACGCTATTGTTGGTGGTGATGGCATCCAGTATGAAACCGCAGGGGCTTTGGGAAAAGGTGAGAAAATTTTTATCACCGCAAAATTGCCCAACTATATCAAAGTGGGAAGGGATGATTTGATTGAACAGTATTTGTTTCTAACTACCTCACATGATGGCGGCGGCAGCATTACAGCGGCCTTTACGCCCGTAAGAATCGTTTGCAACAACACTTTAAATGCTGCCCTTCGCAACCATAGCAATGCCTTTAAAATTAGGCATACCGCCAACGTAAAAGAAAGGTTAGAAGAAGCTCATAAACTGATGGGTATTACCAACCAGATAGGCACCCAACTGGAAGGAATTTTTAACCAATGGGCAAAGGTTCGGATTACTGATCCAGAAGTAAAAAAGCTGATTCAAATGGCATTGGTACCAAATAAAGAAGTGCTCCAAAATATACGGGCTGGTAAAGATGATGAATTATCCACCTGCTTTAAAAATATCACAGATGCAGCGTTTGAATATTCATTGACCAACGAAACCCAACAGTTAGAAACTACCAAAGGCAGTCTGTTTGGAGCCTACAATGCGGTGATTATGGAAAGTAAAAGATTATGTAAAGCAACACCATAAAATAGGCTAAAACAGTTGAGTTTAAGCTTCTACTTTACAGTATAGCTTTACATAATAATGCGGCTATTTTTTAAGATTCTTCAGCCATTCCAATAAAGTATC
>JANPIJ010000005.1:0-10090 GCA_031424955.1 Ferruginibacter sp.
GTTTTTATAAAAATAAATTATGCATATAATCGCCTTATAATTAACCAAAGTTGTGGGTGGTTCTGTTTGTTTTCGCCATGTTTCGTTTGCCACTAACCTTGGCGAAACTGGGTTGTGACGGCAAGAGCAATGCCCCCCAGAGTATGCTGAAAATCTGAAGTAGTGCTTCGGCAGCAACAGTTCTCCATCATGGCGGCAAGAAAATGATATTTTATTTCCATTCACCCTGCTGCTATTGATCTTTATTCCCCTATTTTTAACACCGGAATTCTCACTGCCTAAAAAAATGCCCTTACCCTAATGAAAAAAATCCCGATAATGATTCTCCTGTGCATGTCTGGCTTAACCATATTTGCTCAAAAGGAATGGAGCAACTGGTACTATAACGGCAACAGCCTGCTTACTTTTAAAAATGGATATCCACAGGTGGTGCAGGGCTTTACAACTCCCCCGCCTGCGCCAGGCAACTTTTTTCATTTTTCCAACTGGGGCTCCGGAGGAATTTCCTATTCCGATTCATTGACCGGCGAAATGAAGTTTATTATTTCCAACCGTGTTGGTTTTGGAAGTAATTATACAGATTTTCCCAATCCCAATTTTATACGATCCTGCCCTGATAAATTTTCTTACCATATCCTCCCTTTTAATGATCATTCAAACCGGCATTATGTGATACAGTTCCAGGATTTTTATGCTGACCTGTTAGCTGCTCAATCGGGCCTGCAGGTGCGTTGTCCCAATGCCGTTAACCTGGCTTATTCAATAGTAGACCTTAATTTAAACGGGGGACTGGGTGATTTTTCCAGTATAAACAATGTTCTTTCAGGGCCACTTACAGGGCAGATCACCACCGTGAGGCATGCCAATGGAAAAGATGCATGGATCATTGTGCACCCTTATGCTACCGGAAATTATCATGCTTATTTAGCAACAGATAACGGAATACAATCGCCGGTTTCCAGCACGGTTGGCCCGGTACTGGCAGCAAGTGCTGGCGGCATCATTGGCACACTAACGGCATCACATGATGGCAAAACACTGGCAGCATCCTCAGGAGAATACAAAGCGATCCATTTATTTAATTTTGATAATGCCACCGGCATCATCAGTAGTTTCAGAAGTTTCCCTGCGCTTCAGTCACCTTTCAGGCTGCAGTTTTCACCAGATAATTCCAAGTTGTACGGATTGGTTGGAGACGGGTTGTACCAGTGGGATTTTAATGAATCCAATTTTGCGGCAAGCGCCACAAAATTAAATGGGGAGATCCCTGCGATTATTTATGACATGCAACTGGCTCCGGATGGTAAGATATATGTTACCAAAACAGCAGCGATAGATTCCTCAGGCGCATACAATGAATACACCGGGGCGATTCAGTGCCCAAATCTGCCGAAGTATGCCGCTAATTTTAATCCCACGGCTTTAAATTCTATCTGGGTTGCTTTTCCGGACCTCATCAATGATTTTATAAACTCAGCACCTGCCGCACCACCGCCATTGTTTAGCCTGGGTAATGATACCACCATCTGTTTTGGCAGCTATACCATCACAGCCCCTGCCGGTTGGGAAAGTTACAGATGGAATACCGGCGACACCAGCAGGCAGTTAACCGTAGCCAAAGCAGGTTTGTATTATGTACTAACCGGTAATACCGGATTTTCCTGTCCTTCGGGTTATGGTTACATCAATATCGCAGACAAGGCCATCAAACTTAACCTGGGAAAGGATACAACTCTTTGTCCCCGCAGTTCTTTCCTGCTGCATATCGACAACGCCTATACAAACATCACCTGGCAAAATGGTAGTCATACCCGGGATTCTTTATTTACTACTTCATCCAACATCATCGTGAGCGCTAATGATGTAAATGGTTGCTATAGCCGTGACACCATGTCTGTAAACTTCAGAACCGAGACCAGGGCTGAATTCGGGGCCGACACTACCCTATGCAATAATTCGTCACTTGTTTTAAAATTACATCCGCAGACAAATCCTTTTTATTCCGGGGTATACCAATGGAGCGATGGAACCACACTGGATAAGATTACGGTGTCTCAACCTGGCACTTACTGGGGCAGGGTAAGCTACCAGGGATGCACGGTATCAGATACCATACAGTTAGATTATATCAATGCAACCCGGGTTTATCTCGGCAAGGATACGGTTGCCTGCCAGGGCGATTCCATTTGGTTGCAATCCAATATTACCAATGGTATATATCTCTGGAACACCGGTGCTACTACCCGGGGAATTTATACCAGCAGCAGCGGCAATTATTCCGTAACGGTGCAGGCCGGCACCTGTTCGTTTTCAGATACCATCCGGGTTACATTCAATAGCCTGCCGGTGTTCCCGCTTGGGAATGACAGCACCCTTTGTGAAAACCAATCCATGGTACTTTCTCCTGCTACCGGCGGCGGTAGTTTTTTATGGCAGGATGGTTCTGTAAATGCCAGCTTTCGGGTAAATATCCCTGGTTCATATTGGCTGCGGGTTACACGAAATGGCTGTAGTTATTCTGACAGTATCAACATATCGTACACTGCACTTCCATCGCTAAATCTTGGGGCAGATACTACTATTTGTAACGGGCAAACTTTGCTGCTGAATGCAGCGGGTACAGGGATAACCCAATTCCTGTGGCAGGACCGGAGTACGCAATCTTCTTTTCGTACAGACAAGGCGGGAATTTATTTTGTGCAGGTTACGGGCAGCAACGGATGTATCAATAAAGACAGCATCGGGGTATCTGTTACATTGCCCCCCTTGTTTACCCTGGGTGCCGATACTGTTTTATGCAGCAATAGCAGCTTATCCTATAACTTCAATATTGCCAATGCCAGCTACCTGTGGAGCAACGGCAGTACAAAAAGCAACTACAGCATTGCAGCGCCTGGCACCTATTCCCTGCGGGTATCCCTTGCAGGATGTGCGGCCAGCGATAGCATCAACATAATGTATAAACCCTTACCAATTGTGGCGTTGGGCAACGATAGTTTGTTATGTGAAGGCAACACCCTGCGGTTAAACGCCTTCAATACAGGCGCCACCTACCAATGGCAGGACAATAGTACTTTATCTTTCTATACCGTTACCGCTCCCGGATTGTACGAGGCAACAGTAGATTTAAATGGCTGTAAAAAATCAGGTGCCATCCTGATCACTTACAAAAAAGCGCCGGTTGTTTTCCTGGGCAATGATACTGTTTTATGCAACGGCGGGCAGCTCCGGTTAAAGCCTTTTTTAAATAGCGCCGCTAATTATCTTTGGCAGGACGGCAGTATTTTACCACAATTTGATGTGATCGATTCCGGGTTGTACCGGTTAACTGTTTCCAATGAATGTGGTAGTTTTTCAGATGAGATTAATGTTACAGGAATGATTTGCATGCTTCAAATGCCTACTGCATTTAGCCCGAACAAAGATGGATTAAACGATGTTTTCAGAGTAAAGTATCCATTTGCAGTTAAACAATTCAGTATGAATATTTTTAACCAATGGGGCCAAAAGATATTTGAATCAGCCGATATCACCCGGGGTTGGGATGGAACGTTTAGAGGAAATAGTCTGCCCATCAACAGCTATGTTTGGGTCATTCAGCTAACTGGTGATGATGGCAAAATACAGCAGGCCAGCGGAACCGTTACTTTGATTCGGTAAAAAAGCGGTATCCTCCTCTATTCCAAGGCGGATCGGACTTCCTGTAGCCCGCAATGATCACCCTTCTATTCCAAGGCGAGTCTCTGCAGAAAAGAGCTCCAAAGTTCTGAACCGTTACGGCAGGACTCGCCGTGCTACGGAGCATCCCGGATGATTTGAAACAGCGATATACATTGAGATATTCATCCCTCCTGGCTTGCGGCGAGTCCTGCCGCAAAGAGTTGCTTTGTTTGAATAGTCTCTGCAGAAAAGAGCGCCAAAGTTCTGAACCGTTACGGCAGGACTCGCCGTGCTACGGAGCATCCCGGATGATTTGAAACAGCGATATACATTGAGATGTTCATCCCTCCTGGCTTGCGGCGAGTCCTGCCGCAAAGAGCTGTTTTGTTTGAATAGTCTGAAGGCAGAGACTCGCCTGGGAAGTAAGTAACTGACTCGGGAAGTATTTTACCGGGAAATTCAGAACCGAAGAATGATCTATTCCAAGGCGAGTCTCTGCAGAAAAGAGCTCCAAAGTTCTGAACCGTTACGGCAGGACTCGCCGTCCTACGGAGCAATTCCCTGATGATTGGAAAGAGTTGTATCCATTAGCATTTTGGTCTCACCTGAATAGCGGCGAGTCCTGCCGCAAAGAGTTGTTTTGTTTGAATAGTCTAAGGGCAGAGACTCGCCTTGGAAGTATTTCGTTTGGGAAGTACGTTCGTGCCGGGCATCCTGCAGCCTGCAATGATTATGCCCTACTCATTTTCATACCGCCCGCTTTTTTCATCAATTACAATTCTGTAAATGGTAGGCTTGCTTTCGTTCTTCTGTTGTGGATTTGTTTCCAGGTCGGTAATGCCAGCCGTAATACCGGGTTCACTTATTTTTAAGAAAAGCCTCCGGTCAACAAAAGCTTTCATTGCATAATTGCGTTCTCTTTCATCCGTCAGTTCCTGGTATTCGCCGTGTATCATTACGCTTTTCCAATTGGTATGATTTTCAACTTCATCCACCTGCAGGCAAACCCTGGGATTGTCCCGCATTACCTGGATCTTGGCGCCCGTTTGTGAATGAGCGATGACAAATTTACCATCATACACATAATTAATGGGATATACATACGTGTTGAATCCATCGTTGCAGCCAAGGTGTCCGTAGATATTTTCTTTTAGTAATTCTTCAATTTCTTCGGGGCTTAGTTTTCCAATCATATAGAGCAATTTTTAAATTTTAAGGTAATTGGGCTAAATTTTTTTCAAAGTCTTTTACAAAAAACCGGTTATTCGTTTCTCCTTCCGCAATCTCAAATCCTTCCTGCTTCAAATATACGGCTTGTTGTTTTACGCCGCCCGGGAATTTTGGATTCAGGCTACCCCCCTCTTTGATTACCCTCCAGTAAGGCGTGATTTTGATGGCCCCTTTACTTTTATCTTCTTCTGCAGTATTAGCTGCTATGTTTATAAAAATACCAGTTGTGAGCGGGCATGTTAAGTCAGCCTTAAATGCATTGGCCAAATAATTCCGGATAGTATTTACCGTGGCCAGTTTACCCTTCGGGATTTTATTAATGGTTTTATCAATCAGCAATGGCGTTGGTACCAGCATTTTACCATGACCAACCCGTTGAGCCCATTGCCCCGGTATCTCTACCAGTTTCGGCTTCATTTCCCGTTCTAATTTTTCTCTCCAGCTTTTTGACGATTTGCCTTTTACCATTGCCCGTTATTTATGCCATCACATTCATTTTTGATTCCGCCTTATTGATATTTTCAATTCCTTTTAATAAAGCATCCGCATTAAAAGAAATACTGTCAATCCCCTGCTCTACCAGGAACTGAGCATAATCAGGAAAATCGCTGGGAGCCTGCCCGCATAGGCCAATTTTAACGCCGGCATCTTTGGCTTTCCGGATCATGGTGGCAATCATTTCCTTTGCCGCCTCATTCTGTTCGCTGAATAAATCGCTAATGATTGCTGAATCCCGGTCGATACCCAGGGTGAGCTGTGTCAGATCATTTGAACCGATGGAGAACCCATCAAAAATGGCAGCAAACTTTTCAGCCAGCACTACATTGCTGGGTATCTCCGCCATTACGTAAACTTCCAGGTTATTCACGCCCTGTTCCAGCCCGTACCTTTTCATTACAGCAATTACTTTATTGCCTTCTTCAAGGGTTCTGCAAAATGGAATCATCACTTTTACATTGGTCAACCCCATTTCACCCCTTACTTTGCGGATGGCCTCACACTCCAGCCGAAAGCCCTCTTTGTATAAATCGTTGTAATACCTCGATGCTCCCCTGAAACCAATCATCGGGTTTTCTTCTGCCGGTTCAAAATCTTTTCCCCCGATAAGGTTGGCGTATTCATTGGTTTTAAAATCGCTCATCCTTACAATTACATCCTTTGGATAAAAAGCTGCTGCAATAGTAGCCACGCCCTGCGCCAGTTGATCCACAAAGTATTTTTCCTTGTCGGGATAATGATGCGTCAGTTCCTCGATCTGCTGTATTACGCCAGCGTCTTTCAATTCATTAAACTTCACCAGTGCCATCGGGTGAATCTGTATCGCATGGGTGATGATAAACTCAATCCGCATCAGCCCCACGCCATCATTTGGATAAAAAGATAATTTGAAAGCTTTATCAGGGTCACCTGCTATCAGCATTACTTCGGTATTTTCCGGCTTTTTAATATTGGAGAAATCCAGTTCTGTTTCCCTGAAGTCCAGCTTTCCTTTGTATACATAACCGGTTTTTCCTTCACAACAGGAAACCGTGATCATTTCACTATCCGTAATTGCTTCAGTAGCATTGCCACAACCAACAATTGCAGGAACACCGATTTCCCGGGCAACAATGGAAGCATGACTGGTTCTGCCTCCTTTATTGGTAATAATCGCCCCGGCATTTTTTAATATCGGATCCCAATCAGGGCTGGTTAAATCGGTCACCACAATTTCACCCGGTTGCAATTTGCCGGAATCTGCCGGGGATTTTAAAATCCGGGCGATCCCTGTGGCTATCTTTGAACCGATCGCATCACCTTCTGTTAAAGCCTTTCCCTTGTTGAGTAATTTATATTCTTTTACCAGCAGGGGATTTTTTTGGGAGTGTACCGTTTCCGGCCTTGCCTGTATGATGAACATTTCCCGGGTGATCCCATCTTTGGCCCACTCAATATCCATTGGCTTTTGATAATGGCTTTCTATGATCAACGCCCAATTCGCCAGCCTGGTTATTTCTTCATCCGTTAAAACAAATTGTTCCCGCTTTTCTTTTGGTGTTATAATATTTACTACCGGTTGGTTGTCGTCATTCCCATAAATCATGGTCTTTGCTTTTTCACCTAATTTTTTTTGAATGATGGCATTTTTACCCTCCATCAGGGTTGGTTTAAAAACAAAGAACTCGTCCGGCGTTACGGTTCCCTGCACAATGTTTTCGCCCAGGCCCCACACGCCGCTGATATGTATGATATTGCGGAAACCAGATTCCGGCTCCAGCGTAAAGGCCACACCGGAAGAGGCTTTATCTGAACGAACCATCCGTTGTACGCCAACAGATAACGCTACTTTTGTATGGGAAAATCCATTGTCTTCGCGGTACTTGATCGCCCTGTCGGTATATAATGAGGCAAAACATTTTTTAACCGCATTGAGTAAAGCCGCTTCGCCATTAATATTGAGGTAACTTTCATGTTGCCCCGCAAAACTTGCCTGCGGCAGGTCTTCGGCGGTTGCACTGCTGCGTACTGCTACTTCAAAATAATGTTCGCCACATAATGCTTTATATGCCTGTATTATGGCGGCCTGTAGCGATGCAGGCAATACCGCTTCCGAAAACAATGCCCTCGCTTTTGCACCCACTCCTGTGAGATTGGAAAAATTTACCTTGTCTAATTGCTGCATTAAATTATGCAGTTCAGCATGCAGTTTATTATGGGTCAGAAATTCTTCAAAAGCAAAAGCGGTGGTGGCAAAACCATCCGGTACCGAAATACCACGGGAGGAAAGATTAGAAAACATTTCACCCAATGATGCATTTTTACCCCCTACAGCCGGTATATCCTGTATACTGATATCTTTGAATTGATTGATATACGTTTCCATAAAATAAAATTTTGAAATATCTATTGATGAATGGCCATCACCGGAACATGACTATGCATTACCAATCGCTTTGTATGGCTCCTGTGAATGAGCTTATCCAGCAAACTATGGCGCTTGGGCAATACAACCAGCAGGTCAATATTATTGTTATCAACAAAATCCATGATGCCTTCATCCGTATCCGCGTTGGTGATAAAATTATAATGCGGTTTTACCGGTGCCAGTTTTTCCTGCAGCAGGCCAGACTCAAAAACAATTTCCGGATCAAACTCTTCCTGCTTACCGGTATTGATAATATACAGTTCCGCATTAAAATCACTTACCAACGTTTTAATTTCATCCACATTTATCTTGTCTATTACCTTATCAAAGTCGCAGGCAAGGCCAATTTTTTTTATGGATGAAAAAACGATTCCTGCGGGCACTGTAATTAATGGCCACATCAGGTGTTTCATGGCAAATACGGTATGGCCACCCATAAAAAAACGTTCTGCGGCGGTGGTACCCTGGCTGCCCATTATCACGGCGTATGGTTTTACCCGTTCACAAACAGTCTCCAGTTCCATAAAGAAGTCACCCATCCTCACTTCGGTTTCAATGTATAGTTTGCCCCCTGTTTTCCGGGTTAAATCCTTTTTGAGCTGCATCATCTCTTTTTCAATATCGTGCCGCATATCTTCGCCGGTGACTGGTACCGGCACTTCAAAATATCCAACCGGTATTTGAAATACATGCAGCAATAATAACTCTGCATTAATCGCTAAAGCCATGTCCGAAGCGTAATTGGTGGCATTCAAAGCAGCGGGGGAAAAATCGGTTGCTAATAGTATTGTTTTCATGTTGTTTAATTTTAAGCAGCCCCCGTTAATCCAACCAAACTTTGCAAAAACGGGAGTTGCAGGTTTAATAATTTGATTCATTTTACCGGCCCCAGGCAGGAAGAAGTTTTTAATTCATTTAGTGTTGGGTTAAGCGTGATTGACCATTGACCATTCACCAATCAATCCATCACATCATACCAACAGAGCTTTAGTAAAATTGTATCAATGCAATCTGTCCGTATTTACAGAGCATCCTTTCTTCCACAAATTCCACATCCCCGCCGTTTTCCAGTACCTTTTCTATAATGTCATCTACCGCGTCTCTGATGTAAGAAAATGTATTGTAGGGCTTTATTGCTTTATGAATGATCTGGTCGCCGTTTTCGTGCTGGTCCACATACTGAAAATTTTTTTCCACTACCAGCAGCCGGCCTTTCTTACCGGTTGCTTCCCGCCATACATCTCTCATACCTACCGCCAGTTTCTTTTTGTCTGCCGCCCTTTCTATCTGATTCAATAAATCTTTCTGCCTCACCATTTTCCAGTCCGCTATCAGCGGTTTCATTATTTCTTTCAACTGGTCCAGTGTGGCTTCGTCAAAATTTCCATGTGCATAATCAATCACTGCACTCATGTGTTTGCTAATCCTTTTAAAATGACCCATTATTTTCTCCGGGGCCAGCACAAAAAGTGGCAGCCGGTAGGCATTAAGTATAATGTCCAGTGAATTATCTATTTGGTGCAAAAATTTGCCGGTCACTATTTCTTTCCGCTCCGACATATCCGAAAAATTGGCCACTCTTTCCGCCGCATCATTTATACAGGTATATACCGATTCAGGCGCATTAGACACAATCTTAACCAGGCTGTTTGAATTACCCAGGTAAATCCGGCTTTCCTTACCACTCAATACCAGCACCAGGTATTTCAATACCTGCTTTTTATTGTAAACAAGGTCCCGGATTTCAAATGATTCAGCCACTACGATCCTTTGTTCAACTTCCATATCGAGGTACAATACTTTTTCAAATACCGGCGATACATATATGGCAATACTATTTTTATGGGTACTAAAATTCAGGTTGTTAATAATGGCCTTTAGCTTCTGTATCACCAGGTTGCCCATTTCACCCGGATAGCTCTCGAGTAACTCCTCCTCTACCTTGTCGGCGGCATGTTCCAACGACTGGATTAACTCCTTTTTCAGCTTCATTTTTGGTTCAAATGGCATTATGACCGACACGGCAGGACGGTAATGTACCGTTTCCATTACTTCCTTTATTTCGGGTGTAATTACTGTGTTCATAGCAAGCTGTTTAGAAATTAAAAATACATTATCTTAAAGCCGAAAACACTGATGGCCATCATAAAAAACGTAACTATTCACCCCCACTAAAAGCAGCGATTGAGTACAAAGCATTGAGGGCATTTTGGCCAGATTTGATAGCGGTGTCGATAACAGACCGCAGGACGGCAAAAATATTAGCTCCGTCCAAAGATTTATATTGACCTGATA
>JANPIJ010000006.1:0-61053 GCA_031424955.1 Ferruginibacter sp.
GTGGCAAGAAATGTGGAACAGATGGAAAGCCCCCTGTCCTCCGCCGCGGCGGAGAACTTAGGATAGTCAGTATTATTGCCTGGTCAGTTTTTAATGATGTGGATCGTGATTTATTAAACCGGCTTATGTTCCTTGATTAAGCATCGTTGTGTTATGTCAATCCCGAATTTCGGGACTCACTTGTACAAATGTGCAAATATGAAACGCATCAAAAATTATTACTGATTTGAACTTAATAAATGAATGAAGAAAACCATGATAGGGGCGAACTAAGTTCTCCGCCGCGGCGGAGACAGGGGGCCAGAATTATCATCGCCGGCGGCGGTACAGGGGGGCATATTTTTCCGGCCATTGCCATTGCCAATGCGATTGTAAAAATGCAGCCACAAACGGAAATTTTATTTATAGGAGCTCTAGGAAAAATGGAAATGGAAAAAGTGCCATTGGCGGGATACAAAATTGAAGGGCTGGATATCGCAGGGTTTAACAGGAGTTCTTTGATAAAAAACATTTGGTTGCCATATAAGCTGGTTAAAAGTTTTTTCCAGGTACGGAAAATATTGAAGTTGTTCAAACCTGCTGCTGTTATTGGCGTAGGCGGATATTCAAGTTACCCGGTACTTCGTTTGGCACAGGCAAAAGGTATCAAAACATTTATTCACGAAAGCAATTCATTTGCAGGCAAATCAAATATGCTGTTGGGTAAAAAGGCCAGCAAAGTTTTTGTTGCAGTGGATGGCATGGAGAAATTCTTTCCTGCAAATAAAATTGTGATTTCCGGGAACCCGGTTAGAGAGAGCATTTCACAAAGTACGGTGACAAAGGAAGATGCCATTCGTTTTTTTGGATTGGAGCCTCACAAAAAAACAATCCTCTCCATTGGCGGCAGCCTTGGGGCAAAAAGTATCAATGATGCACTGGTGGCAGGCATCAGCGAATTTGAAAAAAATGACCTGCAACTCATCTGGCAAACAGGAAAGACCTATGGCGACAAGGGAAAAGAAATTGCAGCAGGCAAACCTAATATTTGGGTGAATGATTTTATCACACAAATGGAATATGCATATGCAGCAGCAGACGTGGTAATCAGCAGAAGCGGGGCAATGTCTGTTGCCGAATTATGTGTGATGAAAAAAGCGGCAGTGCTGGTTCCATATCCATTTGCGGCAGAAGATCACCAAACAGCCAATGCAAAAAAATTAGTAGATAAGGACGCAGCAGTGATGATAAAGGACAGTGATTCGTTTGCGCAACTGGTACCCACAGTAGTTGATCTGTCAAAAGACGAACAAAAACAGGAAAGCTTAAAGGCCAACATCGGCGCATTGGCGATTACAGATGCAGATGAAAGAATTGCCATTGAAATATTGGTGGCGATAGGGAAGGGGTAAGGTTGATGAGGTAAATAGAGTGAGTAAAGTAAATAGAGTAAATAAAGTAGATAAAGTAAAAAGATAAACTGGTGGAGAATAAAAGTGGGTATTCGGATTTTTCATCATTGACCATTCACCACTCACCATTGACCAAAAAAAATGAAAGAGTATAATAACATATTATCGGCATTGCAGTCACCACGCCAATTGGCTGACGGGGAAGCGGCTGCAATATATTTCCTGGGCATTGGTGGTATTGGTATGAGTGCGCTGGCAAGATATTTCAATTCGTTGGGCGTAAGCGTTAGCGGGTATGATAAAACAGAAACAGCCTTAACCAGGCAATTGGTATCGGAAGGAATCAATATTCACTACGAAGACAATATTGAACTCATTGACAAAGCGGCACAGGTAGTAGTGTATACTCCTGCAGTACCAAAAGATCATAAAGGATTAAATTTTTACCTGCAAAATAATTATATAGTAGTAAAGCGAAGCGACGTGCTAGGGGCCATCACCAATGATTCATTCAATATATGCATTGCAGGAACGCATGGCAAAACAACTACCAGCACCATGGTGGGTCATATACTGCGGCACAGCAACTTTGGTTGCACGGCTTTTTTGGGAGGCATTGCTGTCAACTATAACAGTAATTTCTGGTCGCAGGTACCGGCCTTGCCGGAAAGTAGCAGTAAAAATATTTGCGTGGTGGAGGCAGATGAATACGACCGGAGCTTTTTGAAACTAAGCCCCGATATCGCCATCATCAGTTCCATGGATCCCGATCACCTGGATATTTATGGAACAGCAGAAAACATGGAGCAGGCTTTTATTGATTTTTCAGCGAGGATAAAAGCAGGTGGATTACTCATCAGCAAATACGGGCTTACCAGAACAGGTGAACTAATTGCAGATAAGCAACTGACCTATCATTTGAATGATGAAAAGGCAGATGTATATGCCGCCAATATCAAAACCAAAAATGGAAGTTACCAGTTTGATGTTGTGGTGAAAAATTCAACCGGTGCACCATGGATACTGAAAGATGTGGTATTGAATATGGGGGGGAAGCACAACATTGAAAATATAATAGCTGCTATTACGGTGGCACATCATATTGGCATTGAAGACGATAAAATAAAAGCGGCAGTCGCAGATTTCAGGGGAGTAAAAAGAAGGTTTGAATATATCCTTAAAACGGATAAGCAGGTATACATCGATGATTATGCACATCATCCGGAAGAGTTAAGAGCGCTGATAACCGGGGCGAAAGCGATGTTCCCGAATAAAAAATGCATCGTCATTTTTCAGCCGCATTTATTTAGCAGGACAAGGGACCTGGCGGATGGCTTTGCAGAAGTATTGGATATGGCCGACGAAATAGTACTGTTGCCCATTTACCCTGCAAGAGAACTCCCCATGGAAGGCGTAAGTAGTAACATGATATCAGAACGCATGCATAGTGAAGATAAAATGGTAATGAACAAGGAAGACCTGTTAAAACATATTGCAATGGAAAAGGAAGCCCATGTAGAAGAAGGATTTGAAGGAACAGTTTTGATAACAGCAGGCGCAGGTGACATAGACACATTAGTTGAACCGATAAAGAAGATTTTGAATGATGAAAAATGAGTAATGAGTAATGAGTAATGAACAATGAGTTTTGAATGCGCTATTCACCATTCACCATTCACCATTCACCATTGCCCATTCACCACAACAGCTATGGCAAAAAAACAGATCATAAAAAACATGTTGCTTTTTACACTATGGACCGCCATTGGTGCAGGCACTGTTATGATGCTGGTTGCCGCTATTCAAAAAAAGGATGCAAAAAAATGTACCGGCGTTGATATTAATATCAGGGGTGTAAGCAATAATTTTTTTGTTGACAAAAATGATATACTCAATACCATTATTTCGATTGCCGACGGAAAGCCGCTTGGTCAATCGACAGGCTCTTTTAACCTGGGAGAAATTGAGGCGATCCTGCAAAAAAATACCTGGGTAAAAAATGCACAGTTGTTCTTTGATAATAATGAAAGGCTGCAGGTAAATGTATTGGAAAGAGAGCCGGTAGCAAGGGTGTTTACTACCTCGGGTGCTACTTTCTATCTCGATAGTTCGGTAGCAATGTTACCATTGAGTGATAAGTTTTCGGCAAGGTTACCGGTATTTACCAATTTTCCTACCGATAAAAAAGTGTTGTTAAAAGCAGACAGCAATTTGCTGCGGGATATACTCACCATAAGCATGGCTATTCAGCAGGATTCTTTTGATATGGCAATGATTGAACAGGTAGATATTACACCGCAACGCACATTCGAAATGATCCCAAAATTTGGTAACACGATTATCGTATTCGGCGATGCAATGAATGCATCAGAAAAGTTAAGCAAGCTAAGGATGTTCTACAGGGAAGTGGTGGTAAAGGCGGGATGGAATAAATACAGTGAAATTAATGTTCAATATAAAAACCAGGTGGTGGCCAAACGCAAGGGCGCAGAGGAAGTAAAGGCCGATTCGCTCCGCACTTTGCAACTGATGCAGGTGCTTGCTGAAAATGCGGAAAGATTGGCAGGTGATACTTTACAAGCCTTCCTGCCCGACAATGAGCACAATACAACCAACAATAATATTATTCAGCAATCAATCGAAAGAGACGACAACAATTCATCAACTAATACATACCAGGAACCTGCACCAGGGGAAGATTCTTTAAAAGAAAGTCAGGCAACAACAACTGTAGGTTCAAAAATTTCGCCAGCTAAGCCAGTTACCGTAACAACAAAGCCGGTAACGAAAACAAATAAGCCGGCAGGTAAAAAGGCAACAAAAGCAAATGCAAAACCAGTGATGAAACCAAAGCCGGTAGAAACAAAGCAGCCGAAGATGGTAATGCCAAAAGCACTGCCCAAAAAACCAGTAATGCCAAAGCCAAATAATGAGTATTAAAATGTGCACTAGCCCCCTGCCCCCCGAAGGGGGAATAAGGCAGGAGAATAAGATGGTAGATTCTTTTTAAATATTTGGAAAGAGATATAAAGTGATTTACTAAAATGTAATAAATAAAAAAGACGGTATCAATAGGAGCAGAAGTTAGAAAGTATAAAAAACAGGAAACAAAAAGCAGGAAACCGTAAACCATTAACACACACAAACACAAACATACAACTATGACTCACGAACAAAACACAACAAATGATAACGGAATGGTGAATGCCAACCCCGTTATTGTTGGTCTGGATATTGGCACTACAAAAATAGCCGCCATTGCCGGACGAAAAAATGAATACGGTAAACTGGAGATTCTCGGCTTTGGCCGGGCCAACAGCAACGGTGTTCAGCATGGGATGGTTTTAAACATTGACCAAACCATTAAAGCCATCGAAATGGCACTTAAAAATTGCTACGATTCCAACCCGAACCTGGCGATTGAAGAAGTGTATGTTGGCATTGCGGGTCACCACATTAAAAGCCTCCAAACCCGTGGCGACATTGTACGACAGACCACCGAAGAAGAAATTCGCCAGGAGGAAGTAGACCGGTTGATTGCGGATCAATACAGAACATATATTCCCGCTGGCGACCAGATCATCGATGTGATACCACAGGAATTTACGGTGGATAATTTTCAAAATATTCCCAACCCGATTGGATACAGTGGTGTAAAAGTGGGTGCCAATTTTCATATCATTACCGGTGATAAAAATGCCATCCGCAATATTAACCGCAGCGTAGAAAAGGCTGGATTGATTACCAAAGACCTGGTACTGCAGCCATTGGCTTCAGCGGCAGCCGTAATGTGCGACCAGGACCTGGAAGCAGGAGTTGCCATTGTAGATATCGGTGGTGGTACTACGGATCTCGCAGTTTTTTATGAAGGGATTTTAAAGCACACTGCGGTAATCCCTTTTGGCGGCGAAAATATTACCAACGATATTAAGAACGGGTTGGGTGTATTAAAAACACAGGCCGAGCAAATGAAAGTTCAGTTTGGAAGCGCATTGAGTGATGAAGCAAAATCAAATGCATTTATTACCATTCCGGGATTGCGTGGTATGCAGCCAAAAGAGATTAGTGTAAAAAACCTGGCTGGAATTATACAGGCACGCATGAGCGAGATCATGGATTTTGTTACCTATCATTTAAAGCAGGTTGGTTTGGATACCCGCTTGCTCAATGGCGGCGTAATTCTTACTGGTGGCGGATCGCAGTTAAAGCACCTGATTCAGCTTACAGAATATGTTACCGGTTTGAACGCAAGAATCGGTTATCCCAACGAACACCTGGCAGGCGGGCATATTGATGAACTGGCCAAACCAATGTATAGTACCTGTATTGGTTTAATACTCAAAGGATACAACGATTATGAAAATAAGAACAAACAGTTTGAAGAGTCTTTCCGCAGGATAAAAGTTCCGGAAGCTTTACAGCAACCGGTTGTTGACGAAGTATTGGATACAAGGGAAAATGAATTGGAAGAACAGCAACAGTTGAGTGTAAAAAAGAGCAGGGAACGAAAATCTTTAAAGGGTTTCATGGATTCTTTTAAAATTGGTTTGATCGATTTGTTCAAGGAAGAAGAAGATGCTAAATTTTAAATGCATCCACTCATAAACGATCTGTGGCGAAGTTTTTGAGTAGTTCAAAAAAATTAAAGTTCTTATAAAGAAGTAGCAATAAAAAACTTTGCCGTTCAATCTTTCCATCCGGTACAATTGAACGAAATACTAACCCATTAAAAACGTGCGTCTGATTTTCTGCCTTACTAACCAGGGAATTTGGAGTGCATACAATTCTCAAAGCTCTGCGAATGTATCCGTACAACGGATTATTACAAAGGAGTTCAAACATTAATAATTATGATACATTTTGATTTGCCTAAAGAACAATCGTCCATCATCAAAGTAATTGGTGTAGGCGGCGGCGGAAGCAATGCGGTAAACCACATGTTTTCGCAAAATATTGAAGGGGTAAACTTCATCATCTGTAATACGGATGCCCAGGCTATTGCGCAAAGCAAAGTTCCTAACAAAATACAACTCGGCCCGCATCTTACGCAGGGCCTGGGTGCAGGTGCCAATCCTGCCATTGGCCGCCAGGCTACTGAAGAAAGCCTGGAAGAAATTAAACGCATACTGGAAGTGAATACCAAAATGGCATTCATTACTGCCGGTATGGGCGGTGGTACGGGTACCGGCGGCGCCCCTATTCTTGCAAAAATTTGTAAAGACCTGGGCATTCTTACTGTGGGGATTGTTACCACACCGTTTGCTTATGAAGGAAGAAAAAGACTGGCACAGGCCGAAGAAGGGATTCGCTTATTAAAAGACCATGTAGATACCTTACTCGTGATCAGCAATGATAAACTACGTCACCAGTTTGGTAATTTAAAAATGAAGGAAGCATTTGAAAAGGCGGATAATGTATTGGCTACCGCTGCAAAATGTATTACGGATGTAATCAATAGTACCGGCCAGATCAACGTGGATTTTGCGGATGTATGCACCGTAATGAGTAATGGGGGCGTAGCTATTTTAGGCAGTGCTACCGCAGAAGGAGAAAACAGGGCTCAGATGGCCATTGAAAACGCATTGAACTCACCGTTGCTGAACGATAGCGAGATTCGCGGTGCAAGATGGATATTGATTAACATCAATTCGGCCGAAGGCGAACATGAGTTTACCATGGATGAAGTAGAGATCATCCAGAATTATTTGCTGAGCAAGGCAGGTGATGAGAGCGATGTTATATTAGGATTGGGTTACGACAGTACGCTGGGTGCAGGAATTGGCATTACTTTAATTGCTACGGGCTTTGAGCACAAAGACCCTTTTGCAAAAACCATCAACTCTCCCAAGCAGGAAAAGAAGAATGATAAAATTGTATTAACGCTTGATATGCCTGCAAAGGAGGAACGAAAGGCAGTGCAACAACCTACGCTGCAATTTGATGTAAATGTGGAGCCGCAGGCAATTGCAAAGGAGGCCGAAAAGATAGCGGAGAAGGAACCTGGAAAAGTGGTTACGGAATTAATGATGCCCACATTAACGGAGCAGGCGCCCGAAGAAAAAAAAGTAGAATTACCACGTAATAATACTGTGGAAAAGTTAGATGAATCTCCTGTGTTTTTTGAAATATCTTCGGCATCTGATCAAATTCCGGTAGTTGAGTTTGATATACCATCTACTCCGATACCTGCTGAAAAACCACCTGTTGAAAAAGCACCAGTTGAAAATACGAACCAAACAGAATTAACAATTCATTATAAAGAAGCTAGCACACCTGTTTCGTCTGCAGGTGGATATTTGGCGAAGCCCTCGAATATATATGTAGAGGAGCAAAAGCCGACCACAAAATCCAACACTTTGGAAGAACTAACCCCTTCGCAAACTAAGGTACGGGAAGACGAGCCTGCACTTGAAATACGAATGGTGGTTAAAGAAGATTCCCATAAAGCGGCGGAGGAGAAGCCAACTATTGTACAACAAACTCAGCCAATCATGATGTCCAAGGTTGAGGAGCAGGCAATGCCTGACGAAACTGAGGAATTACGGCGCCGGGCTATGGATCGAATTGCAAAACTGCGTAATTTGTCATTCAATATTAACGCGGCCGATCCGAATAATGAGTTTGAAACGGTCCCTGCTTACCTTCGCCGCAACATGGAATTGCACAATTCCATCGCCGATGTAGAAAGTTTCTACAGCAACTACACCGTTAAGTCGGATGAAAATAACCAGGCCGAAATAAGCACCATCAATACTTTCTTAGATGGAAAAAAACCAGATTAAAATTTCTTGTGTTTAAGCATATTGCAAGGGCAACTGCTTTCGATTTATAGTTTGTTTGTGGCCCCTCGCTGAAAAGTGAGGGGCTTGTGTTTATGAGGAATATTATACTATCGGGAGATTGGTGCTCTTAACGGCGATAACTATTTGAGGTCATTTTGTCTTGGCCAGCCTTATACCACCAGTTCCGGTCATTCGTTTTTTAATGAACCGCAGTTTTAAAATAAAGACAATAAATTTTTACGCAGGTTATCTTTTTCGGTCTTCATAACCGTCTGTTTATCTTCCATCCGGTAACAGTGAATTAATCTGTCGTCACTTTGCAAAATCCGAACGCTTGTAAGTTCCCGGGGCTAAATGATCCCCTTCTGTAAAATTATAATTGACAAATTTTATATTTTTCAGTTCCGTTAATATAAAAGTGGTGGAATACAAATAGCTACTGGCGCCGCTGCTTCCCATTTGCTGGGTAAGTACTGTACTCTCAGGAATGGCTACATAGATCGTGTCCTTTGATGTTTTAACCAGTTCCAGTTTTATTCCATCCCAGGAAGCGTTGATCTCTTTTATCAGGTGATCCGCCGTTAATGTGTCAGCACTTACTTTTCTCTGTTGTTTTATTACCATATTGCCCTTTGCCGAATCAAAAACAGGCCCCCACACCAGGTTTTTATAAGTCACCGGGTTTTCAACGGATGGTTTTGTATTTTCTACAGTAATGTATGTGGTATCACCGGAAGGCACTTCCTCATTGTAGTCATCATTGTTACAGGAAAATAGCAATACAATTGCAGATAATAGCAACAGGTTACGCATAGTGTTTAATTTTTTATTGTTAAGTGTGAAAACAAAAAGGTAGTAATTGATTTAGATCCTTGTATGTTTCAGCTACAATTTACGCTTTTTTAGAAAGATGTAAACTGTAAGATGATTTGGTAAGTGCCGCCAGGATAAACTGTTTCGAACAATGTGTGCCGGGTAGTCAGGCGTATTTATAATTTCCGACATGTGAAATGGCACCCGCCAAACCAGGTATTTTACCATGCCGGAGCCATGATAAGTGAGGCGAACCGGAGAAAAGGTTACCGTCATCCTGTTAAAGAAAAACTGCCAATGGTGCGATATTTTTTAAACAGTAATAGCGGCAAATTTCAATTGACGATGCGGGGGAACTATTTCTAAATTATAATAGTGGAATGTCGCTATTTTAAAAAGCCTGGCGCCTCTGATGTTTCAACAGTCTTTTATTTAAATGCCCAATCTGTTGTTGTTTCGATATTTCATTCTATTTACCGTTTTTATATCAATTCCATTTACATTTGTATTTAAATTTTCAATGCAGCCTGCCTTAAGCGGTTTTTATTGGGAATGTTTTCTTACCTAAAAATGAATGTAGTGTCAAATAAGGTTAATAAAGTAACTGGTGCAGGTTTACTCGTTGCTTTAGGAATTATCTACGGTGATATCGGTACCTCTCCCTTATACGTTTTTAACGCCATTATCAATGATAAAGAAATTTCGGAATTACTGATTATTGGAGGACTATCCTGTATTATCTGGACACTTACCCTGCAAACAACACTTAAATATGTAGTACTTACGCTCAAGGCGGATAATAAAGGTGAAGGGGGGATTTTTTCTTTGTACACACTGGTCAGGCGTCAAAAAAAATGGCTTGTTATCCCTGCGATGATCGGCGGTGCCGCCTTGCTGGCAGATGGAATGATTACCCCTGCAATTTCTGTTGCTTCAGCTATTGAAGGATTGAAACAAATCAATGCCTTTAAACATATCCAGCAAAACCAGGTAATTTATATTGTATTGGGTATCCTGGCATTGTTGTTCTTTTTGCAAAAATTCGGAACGGCTTCTATCGGTAAATTGTTTGGCCCAATTATGATGCTTTGGTTTGGAATGCTGGCCGTGCTGGGGATCGTACACCTTCAGGATGATTGGGGGATATTTAAAGCTTTTAATCCGTATTATGCATTTGAACTATTGACAATGTATCCCAGTGGTTTCTGGATATTGGGAGCTGTTTTTTTATGTACAACCGGAGCCGAAGCCTTGTATAGTGATCTTGGTCATTGCGGCAGGGCGAATATCCGCTATTCCTGGGTGTTTGTAAAGTCATGCCTGATATTAAACTATCTCGGACAGGGTGCCTGGTTATTGGCAAATTATAATGGTAAGACGATAAGTGATGTAATGATAAAAGATGGGTTTAATCCTTTTTTTGGCGTAATGAATGAAGAGTTTAGGTTAGTGGGTTTAATTATTGCCACATTCGCAGCCATCATTGCAAGCCAGGCATTAATCAGTGGTTCGTTTACCCTCATCAGTGAGGCCATCCGGCTCAACCTTTGGCCCCGTATGAAAATTAATTATCCATCGGAGGCTAAAGGGCAGTTATTTATTCCGGGTATTAATTTGTTGTTGTTAATTGGTTGTTGCACTATTGTATTGTACTTTAAGTCGGCCAGCGCAATGGAAGCTGCCTATGGCCTGGCAATTACCTTGTGTATGTTGTCAACGTCTATTTTATTTGCTAATTTTTTAGTGTCAAAACGAACGACCCCCTTATTAATTTATTTGTATCTCGCCATTTATCTTACGCTGGAATGTGTGTTTCTTTTTGCCAATTTAGAAAAATTCAAGCATGGCGGTTATATCGCTTTAATGGTGGGAGGGGCGCTGTTTGCGGTGATGTATGTGTGGTTTCGCAGCCGCAAAATCAAAAATCGTTACGTTGAGTTTGTAAGAATGGAGGAGTATGTTCCCAAGTTGGAGGAACTAAGCAACGATATTTCAGTGCCAAAGTATGCTACCCACCTGGTATATATGACCAGTGCAAATAATCCAAAGGAAATTGAACATAAGATCATTTATTCAATATTGAGCGGTAAACCAAAACGGGCTGATATTTTCTGGTTTGTACATGTAGATACCCTGGATGATCCGTACACCAGCGAATATGTAGTAGAACACATTATTCCCAACGATATCATCCGGGTGGAATTCAGGTTGGGATTCAGGGTAGCACCCCGTGTAAACCTGATGTTTAAAAAGGTAGTAGAAGAACTGGTGGCCAATAAGGAAGTGAATGTAACCAGCCGGTACGAAAGTCAGCAGCGTAATAATGTGGTAGGCGATTTTCAGTTTGTGGTAATGGAAAAATTTTTAGCGCAGGACAATGAACTTCCTTTTATGGAGCGTATCATTATGAATTTATATTTCTGGATAAAAGAGATTTCTTTAAGTGAAGAAAAGGGATTTGGGCTTCAGCAAAGCAACGTGGTAGTTGAAAAATATCCATTAATAGTGGCCCCGGTTAGCAAAATGAAACTGACCAGGATTTATACAGATGAAGAGGATGAATAATCACCTTTGAATCCGGTGATACTTCACGCCGGATAAAAATATGCAATTGACATCGGCAACTAATCGGGTAAAATATCCAAAACCGCTATTGCAATTGTAAGCATTCATGAAAAGTATTTCTTCTATAGAACTCGCCGGATTAATAAGGGCCAATGCCGATATTCAACTGATCGATGTAAGAGAAACCCGGGAACACAAGGCTTTTAATATAGGTGGCAATTTATTTCCATTATCTAAAATTCTCCAATATACCAGCGAGGTTGAAAAAGAAAAACCAGTAATTGTGTACTGCCAGAAAGGTATTAGAAGCCATATTGCTATTCAGCGATTACAAAATAAATTCCCCTTTGAGAACCTGGTAAACCTTACCGGAGGCATTGATGCATGGAAAAAACAGTTTCCCGGGTAATCCTTCATTAATTTGCCGTAATTTAACCTGCTCAACATTTATACAACAATCATCAGTTAATAAAAAAGGAGCACCCAACAGGGTAATCAATGTCACCCACCATCCTCTATATTATCACCGGGTATTTGCTGCTTTTAGTAATAGCATACCTTGTACAGGAACGTTTCATTTTCAAGCCCGAAAAACTAAAGCAAAATTTTCAGTACAAATATGCCGCTCCTTTCCGTGAGTTGTTTTTTGATGTAGAACCGGGTGTAAGAATCAATGGACTTCATTTTCATGTTGAAAAACCATATGGGTTGATTTTATATTTTCATGGTAACAGCAGGAGCATAAAAGGCTGGGCGAAATACGCCACTGATTTTTTCAGGTATAATTATGATGTAGTATTGGTTGACTACCGTGGCTTTGGAAAAAGTACCGGTAAGCGAAGTGAAAAGGATATGCTGAATGATATGCAGTTTGTGTACAAAACCCTCATGGAAACCTATGATGAGGGCCATATCATCGTGTATGGACGAAGCCTTGGCAGCGGATTTGCAACGCACCTGGCCAGTGAGAACAAACCGCGATATCTAATCCTGGATGCACCCTATTACAGTTTCAAAAAGGTGGTGGAACGATTTCTTCCCATACTGCCGGTGAAACTCGTCCTTCGGTTTCACATGCGTACAGATATATGGCTGCCCAAAGTAAATTGCCATACCTACATTTTGCACGGAACAAAAGACTGGCTGATACCCATCCGCAACAGCGAGAAATTACAGGAATTAAATCCAAGGAAGATAACACTCATTCGCATAGAAGGAGGTGGCCATAATAACCTTCCTTCATTTCCGGAGTACCATAATTTTATCAGGGATATTTTGAAGTATTGAACAGGATACAGGATACTGGATACTGGATACTGGATACATGATATTTGATATTGGTGGCTTGGTACCTGGTACAGAAGGCCTGATACTGGATACTTGTTTTGTAACTTGCAGGCATGAATAAAAAATTATTACGCTGGATAAAGGTTTTGGTACTGCTCTACTGTGCAATTGGGATTGCCCTCTTTTATTTGCAGGATTATTTTTTGTTTCACCCAACTGTATTGGCGAGGGATTCTCAATACCGGTTTGATACACCATTCAAAGAAGTTGATATTCCATTTAATCAAACTGATACGCTGAATATGGTGCAATTTTTTCCTGCTGATAGTTTGCGGAAGGGCGTTGTAATTTATTTTCATGGCAATAAGGGTAACATAAACCGGTATGCAAAATTTGCTTCCGATTTTACCAGGCAGGGCTACGAGGTTTGGATGGAGGATTATCCTGGTTTTGGTAAAACAGTTGGTGATCGAAATGAAAAAGTATTATACCGGCAGGCCGAACAAGTGTATAAAATGGCCGCATCAAAATACAAAAAAGACAGTATCATTGTATACGGTAAATCATTTGGAACCGGTATCGCAGCGTATATTGCATCGGTGTACGATTGTAAACAATTAATATTGGAAACGCCCTACTACAGTATTCCCGCATTGTTTAATTGCTATGCTTTTATTTATCCAACCACCCGGATGTCGAATTATAAAATTCCCACCAACGAATTTCTGCAGGAAGTTAAAGTGCCCATTACTGTTTTTCATGGAACGGATGATGGCGTAATACCTTACCGCTGTGCGGCAAAATTAAAACCAATTCTAAAAACAACCGACCAGTTTATAACCATTGAAAAAGGATCGCATCATAATTTAAATGAGTTTCCAGTGTACCGGCAAAAACTGGATTCACTGCTAAAAAAGTAAAATCAATCACCACCGCCACAGCCACCACAACCACCACCGCCACATCCGCTGTCGCCACCACTGCTGCAACTGCTGCTGTTCCCGGAAAGCCCGCCATCCGGATCGTTTCGCTTAACGGGTGCTTCCATGTTAAATACCTTTGCGAGCACAGAGTATTCCGCAAAACCAGCAATGGCAGTAGCGCCTATTAAAGTAAAGTTATTGATGATGTCATTTCCGTAGCCATTGTTATTTTGATTCATCCAGATGGATGCTGATTTTTTAAATACCAGGTAAGTGTATGAATATTGTGCGGCCACCATTAGTGCAACCAGGGAAAATAAACCCATCTCAAATACCAGGTAGCCAACCGGTTTTTCATTGGCCATGCCCTGGAATAGTCTTGCAAAGCCAATCGCCAGCACAATCCCGGGTACAATCAATTTCTGATAATCTACTTTTTTTGATAAGCCGGTCAACAGGCTAAATGCAGGGTGTTGCAGTTTTTCGAAATCCATTAATGATAAGCCTTTTTGGTAGGAAAAAATATTTCCAACATCAATTTTTTCTGTTAAAGCCGGTAATAAAGGGTTCTCATCTTTTCCGGTACCGGGGATTGGGATGGCGGTTAGTTTGTAGTTCTCTCCCGAGGTATCGATGATGTCTCTTTTAAGCAGGTTGACCAATGCTGTTTGATAAGCCCGGTGCTGGCCATACAGAAAAAACGCAATTTGATAGGGACTAAATTTTGTTGGAAAATGATGCTCAATGAACCCGTCCAGCTTTTTTGATTTGTGCTGTTGTAAAATGAATGATACAACAATACCGGCTACCATCAGTACAAAATAATAAACGAGGAAGTCCTGGCCTTTGGAGCGATAGATATTTAGCAGCGCAACACCCAGGATGGTTAATAAGGTAAAGAGGAGCACGCTCTTATTAAAGAAATCCCGGTCGTAAATTTCTATATTTATTTTTTCTTCTGTTAATGGAACTGGTGGCCAGATGGCACCGGGTGGTAAGCTGCCAAATACTTCCTGGTATTTTTCGAGCGTTTGGCGGTACCAGTTGGCATGCCTGGTCTGTTCTTCACCGCCACCTTTACTGGGATAATGGTGAATGTCTTTATGGAGTGTTTTTCTGCAGAAGTCGATCCAGTAATTGGTAGTGTAGGTTAAATGCAGGTGCCAAACTTTGTCAACAGTTTCCGATGGGGAAGCGCCATTTGGTAAAATGCAGCATAGTAAAATAAACCTCTTGTATTCTTCAATTGCACCGGCGGTAAATGCATTGCTCCAGTTATTTTCTTTTTGTAATTTTTTTGAGAAGGGGAAAGCGGATGCCGGGTCATCAAAGGCAAAGTTTTGGATATTTTCCCACAGCTCGTTCTGTAAGGGTTGGTTCATTTTTCACAAAGCTGGTTTAAATAATTGGCAATTTTGGGAATCTCTGTATTAAATGAATGTTTTATTTTTCGCTGAGCTGCACTATTTTTCTGCCCGTTTTCAATTCATAGGTCAACCCTACTTTCAACGCATAATTTTCTTTTGAATGACTCACCGGGAAATTAAAACATACCGGGTAATCATATTCTTTCACCACCTCGTTAATTACTTCCTCAATGGTTTTTCCAAAAGGCCGCTCTGTATCTTTCACATCTGTAAATCCGCCAATGATAAGGCCTGCCAGGTTATTGAGTTTACCGCTTCGTTTTAGCTGGTACAACATTCTGTCGGTGCTGTAAATCAATTCACCAATGTCTTCTATGAATAGGATTTTGTTTTTTGTTTGAATATCTGAAGGGGTTCCAACCAGGTGTGCCAGCAGTGATAAATTTCCACCAACCAATTCTCCTTCAGCAGTTCCCTGTTTATTAAAGGGATGAGCTGCACATTTATAATTTGCCTTTTTACCAATGATGGCTTTGTGCAGGGATTCAATATATTCATTCCGGTTTTCGCCATAATTGAAAGCGGCAGCCATTGGAGCATGTATAGATGCTGTTTTAAAATTTGTATAAATATGCGCATGCAACACGGTGATATCGCTATATCCAATGATCCATTTTGGTTTCTTTTTAAACCGGGTAAAATCCAGTTGATCAATGACCCTGCTTACCCCATAGCCACCACGTCCGCAAAGGATTGCATTGATGCTGTCATCATCCAGCATTGCCTGGAACTCGTTTAGCCGCTCTTCATCGGTTCCTGAAAAATAGTTAACAGAACTGCTGCCCAGTGTTTTGCCCACCATTACTTCAAAGCCCCATTGCTGCAAGGTTTCTATGCAGGTTTGTGCTTTGTCTTTTGCCATATAACCTGCCGGGCAGGTAATGCCGATGGTGTTGCCTTTTTTTAGGTACGGGGGAATTTTTATCATAAACCTTTTAATATTTGTTCAAAATCTAAAGTGGTAATTATTTTATTAAACCCTTTCTTCTTTACTCCATGTAAAAGTTTTAAGTCGCCAGTCCATAGCAATGCATCAAGCGAAATAGCAAGCGCTATAAAAATTGTATCTTTTGGATCAATGTTTTTGGTTAATTCAAATGACTGTTTGAATATGGAATCCGTAATTTCATCATCCTTAATAATAAGCAATTCCGAAAGGATAAATAAAAGGTTTTGATTAAATTCAGAGCGGGCGATTTTCCCCGAATTATATATTTTAGCTTCGTTTTCCTTTATTTCAGATAATACAAATTCAGGAATTACAAAATTTATTTTGGAGGTATTTGAAAAAATTAAATTGGCTAAACGCCCATTAATTTTAAGACAAGCACTTATAAGAATATTGGCATCGACAACGACTACCATTTGAAGCCCCTTTTTTCCTTTAATTTCTCCCAGGCACTGGCAGTAATTTCATCTGCCAGTTCTGTGATCTTTTTTTGGGAAATCCTTTTTGGGGCGTCTTTATTTATTTCCAGTAACCGTGCATAGTCCCTTAGTCTCTTTATACCTGCCGCACCAATTTTTTTAGAAACCCTGATGGTTACAAAATCTTTATCGGTTGCTTCGGTTGCCATTTCTTTTCATTTTACCAAATATACTAAATACTTACATTTCTTTTAGTGATACAACATCTGCATTTACCTCCAGCCGGTGCTTTACGCCACACTTTAATGCAAAATTATTTTTCTGATGGCCCACAGGAAAATCAAAACAAACGGGGTAATTGTATTCGGATACTTTTTCCAGTACAATATCTTCCAGCGTTTTCCCAAATTCTTCGCCCTCATCATCCTTTTTAATTTTAAAACCGCCAATAATCAGTCCGTTCAATGATGATAATTTTCCACTTCGTTTCAGGTTCCAGAACATACGGTCAATACTATACAGGTATTCGCCGGTGTCTTCTACAAATAAGATTTTATTTTTTGTTACCAGGTCGCTGCTGCTCCCGGCAAGGGATTCGATTGTTTTTAAGTTGCCGCCAACCAACACACCCGATGCCATCCCTGTTTTATTTTTTGAATTCGGAACGATATTGTAATTCATCTTTACACCGCTCAAACAGTGTCGAATACTTTCAATGGTTTCTCTTTGTATTGGCTCTGCAAGGTTCCAGTCGGCAGGAAAGCTATTGCACATTTTTGAGTGGATGGAAGCAATGCCGTAGTTATGATTGATATGGCTGTGCAGCACGGTAATGTCACTAAATCCAATAATCCATTTTGGATGAAGTACAAATTTTTTAAAATCAATTTGATCAATAATTCTAACGGCGCCATAGCCACCTCTTGCACATAAAATAGCTTTGATGTTTTTATCATCCAGCATCTGTTGAAAATCATTCAGCCTTTCTTCGTCGGTTCCGCCAAACGTAAATTCTCTTTTACCCACGGTGTTGCCAATGCTAATTTTAAATCCCCATTCTGTTAGCTTTGTAATAGCCGGTTGTATACCTTCCAGTGTAATAAAACCAGCAGGGCAGGTGATGCCGATTGTATCTCCTTTTTTTAAATAAGCAGGAATCACCGGGCTGGTGTCCGGGTCTTCCGTTAAATCCACATTGGCCATAGTATTTAACGTGGCAGCGGCCGGGAATATAGAGGAAAGAAAGTTTTTTCGATTCATGAGTCGGTTAAAAATTCGTGTAATTTGCGGTTGAAATTCGTGCTATTCTTTGAAAACTACAATTCAAAACCCATTCCGCCTTTTAGCGCCTTTTGGTATTTACGCAGATCAAATTTGTAATAGTAGGGAGCCTTATGCGCCACCCCCGTTTTTTGTTCATCTAATTTTTTCAATACGCCGGTGCCCACAATCTTTCGCTGAAAATTTCTCCTGTCCAGTTTCTTATCTAAAATTGTTTCGTATAACTTTTGCAATTCGGGCATAGTAAATTTCTCCGGTAAAAGATTGTAACCCACCGGGTGGTAATTCAGTTGTAACTGCAAATTTTCCAACGCCTTTTGAAGTATTTCACGGTGGTCAAGCAGCATCCCGGGAATATCATGAATATTAAACCATTCACAGGCGGAGGAAAAGGAATCGGGTACCGGTTTTACTTTCGAAAAATCTACCAGGGCAGTATAGCCTACCGTAAGAAACCGTTCAAACATCCAGCTATCTTCTACCACTACACCTGCGTTTTTCAAAAACTGCTGATTGATGTCTTTGGGTGATCGTTCCGGTGCACTGAACACATGGAACTGCTGCATGAAAATGTTATCTAATCCGGTTCGCTCTTTCAGTATGCGTTTTGCAGCTTCATCCATGTGCTCCTCTTTTAAAATAAATCCACCTGGTAATGCCCATAGGCCTGCATATTTTGCGTGTAGCAACAATACCTTTAATTCATTGGCATGAAATCCAAAAATGATACAATCCACCGATATATGGCGTAAAAATTTCTCATGGCCAGCCAGGTAATGTTCTATTAATTCCTCATTAAAACTCATACAATAAAATTAAAGGGGTATCCCCGGATTAAAAATAAAATTATACAGTATTCGGAAATATTGTTTATCATTGTGTCATAATAACGCAATGATAAACGAAAAACTTGACTGAATGAAAAAATTAATGCTCTCTTTAACCGCCCTGGTGGTGGTTGGTTCCGTAACGGCTCAGGCCGATAACACTACTAAAGCCAAACAGTTGGTTGGCAAAATGACTTTAGAAGAAAAAGTGAACCTGGTAGTGGGGATGGGTATGAAACTGCCGGGTGTACCTGGTGGTGCACTGGTAGGCCAAACCATGGATAAGGTGGCAGGTGCTGCCGGAACTACTTTTTCGATTGATCATTTAGGCATTCCAACCACAGTAGTGGCTGATGGTCCTGCCGGTTTGCGCATTGAGCCCAATCGTAAAGACGATAAAAATACCTACTACGCTACCGCATTTCCGGTTGGTACTTTACTGGCATCTACATGGGATACCAAATTGGTAAAGGAAGTAGGCGTTGCCATGGGTAATGAGGTAAAGGAATATGGAGTAGATGTGATACTGGGCCCCGGTTTAAATATCCACCGAAATCCATTGGGCGGTAGAAATTTTGAATATTATTCTGAAGATCCGCTGATTTCCGGGAAAATTGCCGCTGCCATGGTAAATGGCATTCAATCAAATGGCGTAGGTACTTCTATTAAACATTTTGCACTGAATAACCAGGAGCAAAACCGGAATACAGTCAATGTGATTGTTGGCGAAAGAGCCATGAGGGAAATTTATTTAAAGGGTTTTGAAATTGCGGTAAAAGAATCTAACCCCTGGACGGTGATGAGTTCTTACAATAAACTGAATGGTACCTATACTTCTGAAGAGTATGACCTGCTGACTACTATTTTAAGAAAAGAGTGGGGCTTTAAGGGATTGGTGATGACAGACTGGTTTGGTGGTAAGGATGCGGTAGCACAAATGAAAGCAGGTAATGACCTTTTGATGCCGGGCACTCCTCCCCAGAAAAAAGCGATATTGGATGCTATCAGCAGTGGTGTATTGGATGTAAAAGTATTGGACGAAAATGCAGCCAGGATCGCAGCGTACGTGTTGGGAACCCCATCGTATAAAAAATATGCATTCAGCAATAAGCCAGACCTGAAAGCCCATGCAGCTATTGTTCGTAATGCTGCAGCAAACGGAATGATTTTGCTGAAGAACGTGGCGGCTGCATTGCTCATTGCAAAAAATGCAAAAACTATTGCCGTATTTGGAAATACCTCGTATGATTTTATTTCGGGCGGTACCGGTAGCGGTGATGTGAATGAAGAGTATACCATTTCTTTGGTAACGGGGTTATCCAACGCTGGTTATAAAGTGGACAATGATTTAAAAGGCAGCTACGAAAAATACCTCAGCGACTACAAAGCAGCTCATCCAAAGAAAGGCTTCTTTGAAGAATTTATGAACCCTACACCAAGGCCGGCTGAATTGGATATTGATGCTGCTACGATCAATAAAAGGGCTGCCGCATCCGATATAGCATTGATCACCATTGGAAGAAATGCCGGTGAAGGTGCTGACAGAAAAGTAGAGAATGATTTTAATTTAACGGCAGCAGAACAGGCGCTGATAAAAAACATTGCAACAGCTTTTCACGCAGTAAATAAAAAAGTAGTGGTAATATTAAATGTGGGCGGCGTAATAGAAGTGACCAGTTGGAGAAATGAAGTAGACGCTATTTTACTTTCATGGCAGCCAGGAATGGAAGCGGGTAATGCTGTTGCAGATGTGTTAAGTGGCAAAGTAAATCCTTCAGGAAAATTAACTTCTACTTTCCCTGTGAAATATGCGGATGAACCTACTGCTAAAAATTTCCCTGGAAAAGAGTTTCCGGAGCAGGCAGAAGCTGGAATGTTTGGTATGAAACAAGTGCCAGCTGAGGTAGTGTATGAAGAGGGCATTTATGTGGGCTACCGTTATTACAACAGTTTTAAAGTGGTACCTGCTTATGAGTTTGGATACGGATTATCCTACACCAATTTCGCTTACAGCAACCTTGTTTTAAGTGCGCCGGCTTTTAATGGTAAAATGAAAGCAAGTATTACCATCACCAATACAGGTAAAGTGGCGGGTAAAGAAGTGGTGCAGTTATATATTAGCGCACCGGCTAATAAATTGGCAAAACCTGCTGAAGAACTGAAGGCTTTTGCAAAAACTGAATTGTTACAGCCGGGTAAAAGTGAGACCATTCAATTTGAGATTGAACCAAATGACCTGGCATCTTTTGATACCAACAGTACTTCCTGGATAGCAGAGGCTGGTAAATACACGGTTAAAGCAGGAGCCTCATCCCTGGATATTAAAAAAACCGCCTCCTTTAACCTGCCGAAGGAACTAATGGTGGAAAAGTGTAATAAGGTGTTGGTTCCGCAGGGTGAAATAAATGAATTGAAGAAATAAAAATAAAAACGGGTATGATTTAAAAGCCTCCGCAACTGCGGGGGTTTTTTGTTTGTTTGGGTATTGTACTTGCTTTAGGTAAATTTGCAGCGTTTACGCTTTGTGCGGGTTATTGAAGGTAATAGGGTGGGTAAAGGCTTTTACATTTTCTCTTACTTACTTTCTTACACAGCAAAGCGCAATACATTTTTTTTAAAGGTAGTTTGTACAATTTGAAGGCGTACCAAAATGGAACGCTGTACAAGAGTTTGATCCGCCGCGGCGGACAGGCTGCCACCGAAGCTTAATAGCAGCACTAAAGCTAAGGACAAAAATAATTTCATGACAGATCCAAAAAGATATTTAATTACTTCTGCGCTTCCGTATGCCAATGGCCCCAAACACATTGGCCACCTGGCAGGAGCTTACTTGCCCGCAGATATTTACGTGCGTTACCTGAGAGCAAAGAAAGAAGACGTAGTGTATGTATGCGGCAGTGATGAACATGGTGCGGCCATTACCATCCAGGCGATGAAAGAAAATACAACTCCCCGTGCCATTGTTGATAAATACCATGCGATGCTGAAAACCAATATGGCTGACCTCGGCATTTCTTTTGATATTTATCACCGCACTTCCGAGCCCCTCCATCACGAAACGGCACAGGAATTTTTTACTGTGTTAAATGATCATGGCGACCTGGAAATAAAAGAAACCGAACAATATTTTGATGAGGAAGCCGGTACATTTTTAGCCGATAGGTATATAATAGGCACTTGCCCGGTGTGCAGCAATCCCAATGCCTATGGTGATCAATGCGAAAAATGCGGAACTTCACTGAGCCCGGAAGAATTGATCAGTCCCAGGAGTACTTTAAGTGGGAATGCGCCCATAAAAAAATCAACCAAACACTGGTACCTGCCCTTAGACAGGCATGAAGAATTTCTGCGTAAATGGATACTCGGGGATCATAAAAACGACTGGAAGGCAAATGTATTGGGCCAGTGCAAGAGCTGGCTGGATGCAGGGTTGCAGGCGAGAGCGGTAACGAGGGATTTGGATTGGGGAATAAAAGTACCGCAGACAGCCTCCCCCAACCCCTCCGAAGGAGGGGCTTTAGACCCTGATGAATGGGAAACATCTAACGCATATCATAGAGCCGACCCGATTATATATGGGCTGCTTAAAGGATTTGTAGAGGAACATAGAAGTAACCCTACACATGCTGAAAACATATTGTGGCAAATTTTGCGAGGTAAAAAATTAGATGGTTATAAATTCAGGCGTCAACATATCATAGGTAATTTTATTGCAGATTTCGTTTGCTTATCCAAAAAAGTAATTATTGAAATAGATGGTTTAATACATCAAACAAAAGAAAATAAAATTAGTGATGAAGAAAGGACTTTAGAGTTAAATAAGTTTGGCTTTGAAGTAATCCGTTTTACAAATGAAGAAGTAATTGGTGATACAGACAATGTATTAAATAAGATACTGGAACACCTCAACGAAAAGAGCCTGACTGGATCAGACTCTAAGAACCCCCCTTCGGGGGGCAGGGGGGCCGGGAAAGTCCTATATGTATGGTTTGATGCTCCCATCGGTTATATCAGTGCAACCAAACAATGGGCCATCGACAACAATAAAGACTGGAAACCTTATTGGTATGATGAAGGCACAAAGTTGGTACATTTTATAGGCAAGGACAATATTGTTTTTCATGCCATCATATTTCCGGTGATGTTAAAACTACATGGAAATATTCTACCGGAAAATGTTCCGAGTAATGAATTCATGAACCTGGAAGGAGATAAGATGAGTACCAGTCGGGGCTGGAGTATTGAAATGGACGATTATATCAACGATTTTGTGAAGAAGGAAACTGGTGGCGATCAAATGGTGGATGCGTTGCGCTACTATTTAACGGCTATTGCCCCGGAAACCAAAGACAGTGAATTTACCTGGAAAGGTTTCCAGGATGCAGTGAAAGGTGAACTGGTGGATGTGTTTGGTAATTTTGTTAACCGGGCATTTGTATTGATGCATAAATTATGCAATGGAAAAGTACCGCCCTTGCATACTGATATATTGGATGATGCGGACAAGGCTTTATTTGCTGAAATAGCAAAGTCGAAAACTACTATTGAAAACTTAATTGAAAGCTATAAGTTTCGGGATGCCCAGTATGAAGTAATCGACCTGGCGAGAAAGGGGAATAAATACATGCAGGATAAGCAACCATGGATTGTTGCTAAAAGTCTGGCCTTCCCCAACCCCTCCGAAGGAGGGGCTTTAGACCCTGCAAATTCAGGACAACTTTCTGATTTAACAGGGTCTGAGAACCCCCCTTCGGGGGGCAGGGGGGCTGCACAAAAGCAGATCGACAATTGTTTACATATTTGTTTGCAATTGACTGCCAATCTTGCGGTATTCATTAATCCGTTTCTCCCTTTTGCTGCACGTAAAATGTGCTATATGATGAAGGTGGTGGATAAAATGCTGGATTGGGAAAATGCCGGTAAACCGAAACTGCTAAGTGTGGGTTACTCATTGAGAGAACCGCAGTTATTATTCAGAAAGATAGAAGATACCGAAGTTGCGGAACAGGTAGAAAAATTAAAAATTAAAAGTGCAAAAATAAAAATGGAGGCCTCCCCCAACCCCTCCGAAGGAGGGGCTTTAAAGCCAGCGAATTCAGAAAAACTTTCTAAAGTGGCAGAGTCTGTGCCCGCCCCATCAGAGGGCGGGGGGGCCAAACCCGAAATCGTATTTGAGGATTTTGCAAAAATCGATTTTAAGGTAGGCACTATTTTGTCGGCGGAAAAAGTAGCAAAGGCTGATAAGTTATTAAAGCTGGAAGTAGACCTGGGATTTGAAAAAAGAACCATTGTTAGTGGGATTGCCCTGCATTTTGAACCTGCTGATATTGTTGGCAGGCAGGTAGTGGTAGTTGCCAACCTGGCACCAAGAAAAATGCGTGGAATTGAAAGCAATGGAATGATATTGATGGCTGAAGATGCAGATGGGAAATTGAAATTTATAAATCCGGATGAGGCGGTGCAGAATGGTAGTGGTGTGAGCTAGTAAGAAGGCAGCTGGCAAACGGGTAATGAATTAGAAATGAATCAGTGCCGTAGTGTGGCGTTTAAATGAAGCCGATAATCGTTTCGATATCAAGACTGCCGGATAGCATGTTGATTTGGAAGAGATAGGAACTAACCTTTTATTTAATTATTCCGTTATGGGAAAATTAATGATCAACATGCAGCCATTTCCGGGGGAGGTAATTATTTCTACATTGCCATTGTATGCATCTACCCGGTTAAAGATATTTATGAAACCAATGCCGGTTACTTTTTGTTCTGCCTTATTAAAACCTTTGCCATTGTCACTGATGATCAGCTCAACCTCCTGGTTGTTTTCTTTTAAAGATATCAGGGCTTCACTTGTTTCAGCATACTTTAGAATATTATTGCTTTGTTCCTGGATGATGCGGTAAATCATCAGTTGTTGTTCCGGTGATAATTTTGCAACCACTTCATCACTGATATAAATATGTAGCCGAATATTTTTTAGCAACAACATGGTGGCAGCAATATCGGCAATGCTTTTTTGTAAACCAATATTGGTGATTACGGTGGAAGTCAATGTTTTGGATAATCCTCTTATTTCTTCCACTGCCATTAACAGATATTCGGTGGCTTTATCAAGCAATTCATTGGGATGCTGATCCTTCTTTTTTGCTACACAAATATGCAACTTGGCGCTCATGAGCAACTGGTTAACATTATCATGTAATTCACCGCATATCCTGTTCCTTTCTTTTTCCTGGGCCTTTATGGTAGCCTGGTTAATCATTCGCTGTTTTTGAACCTGTTCGTGTAGTAATTGCGCTTCTAATTTTTTTCTTTGAGTGATGTCCTGCATGGCACCAATTACCCGGTTCAGTTTTCCGTCTTCATGATGGGCATAAGCCTTATCTAATAAATGCCTGTAACTGCCATCGGCAATTTGAAAGCGGTATTCATTTTCCCAATTGGTTACATTATTATTCAGACAATAATCTACGTTTACTCTTATCCTGTTTTTATCCTGGGGATGTATTTTGCTGAAAAGCCATTCAAGTGTTGGAGTTATTTCTTCTTCTCTGTACCCGGTAAATGTGCAAAAAGAATCACTTAAGTAAATAAAGCCGGTAGCGATATCCAGGTCCCAGATGGCATCAGAACTGGCATTGATGGCGAAATGATATCGTTCATACATTTTGTCAATTTCCTTTTGCGCCCTTTTTTTGTCCGTGATTTCTATTGCATGTCCGCCTATCAGTTTTTTATTGTTTTTTGCCGGTAGCTCAAACCAATAACAGATATAATACCGGGTGCTGCCATCACTATCTGTCAACATTTCTTCTATTATGATTGGCTTACCATTTTGTAATACTCTTTTATTCCTTTTTAAAATCGTAGCCAATACTTTTTCAGATGTTGTATCTACAGGAACGTTTTCACCCAATGTACCGGCGGCTAAACCCATGTTTTCCATAAACCGGGGATTGCCGTATACCAGTACTCCGTCTTCGTCATATATCCATCCCAACGTAGGACTGTCTTTCATGAAATTCCTAAACAACGATTCGCTTTCGGATAAACGTTCGTTTTTTTCCTTCACTGCTGTTATTTCAACAAATGAAACCACCGCCGCAACAGGCAGGTTTGAATGATTATCAAAAACTGCCCTTGTATTTACAGTGATCCATATTTTTTTATCGTTCTTAAAATACTCCAGTCCCATCACCACGTTGTTACATTCCTTACCTGTTTTTAAAGTAACGAGGGCAGGGTAATCTGTTTTAGGAAATTCGCTGCCATCTTCCCTGATTGTTTTCCATAGGGGAGATGTGAGTCGTTTCCCTTTTATTTCATCTTCAGTGAGCCCTAATAATGTTGCCGCTTTTTTATTTGCTGCCCCGATTGTTCCGTTTGTATTTATCAGCATCACACCTTCTGCAAGTGATTCAACCAATGCCTGGTAGGTATTTTCTGTTATTCCCTGCTTTTTTTCCTGGCTGAGTTTTTTTGAGATATTGTGGGTATTGATAACGATTGAACTTATTACACCCGCATCATCTTTAATAACATTGCACCGGGTACTAAAAACTAATTTTTTATTGTAGTGATTAAAAATAATATCTCCCTGCCAATATCCATTTTTAAGCAGGTCTCCCTTTGCAATATCTATGCTGGTACCAATCATTTCAAATTGCAACAGGCTAAATAGCGGTTTTCCATTTGCAGCCAGGTGTGTAAATCCATACACTGATGCTGCAATGTTATTAAACCCCCGAATGATAAATTTTGAATCCGTAATGATGACTGCTTCAGACACTGAGCCAGATAACGCTTCTTTCGCTAAATTGGATTTGTAGCTTACCGAAAGCGTTGTAGATGGTAGAATACTTGTTTTGTTAACAAGCTGTGTCATGAATATTGGATTATTAAAATATTAGGAAGTTACGAAAGTGTAAGTAAACTTAATTTTTTAAATCCAAATAACAATAATTATTTAAAAAATTTGCCTTTTTGGGTTATTAATTTATCCTGCGAAGCAAAAAAAAGGGAAAGTGCCGGGTAAATTTTCTTTATATAAAGCATGTTAAAAATTAGTCATATTGTTGAACTGCCTTTTTTTTGACCGGGTGATCGTAATTTTTTGTTGCCGGGAGTGAAGTACCAGGAAACCCGGAGCTTCGTTTTTAGTGGATAAACTACGCATACTTAATGATTATTATCACATCTATTGCAGGTAATAATATTTACAACACTATTTATAATTGCTTTTATAAAATGTCTTAATTTCGACTATTGTAAATAGTTGTTTAACTAACTAATTTTATTGTATGTCGAAAAGAATCATAAAAAAAGTAGTGGTGTTGGGTAGTGGTGTAATGGGAAGCCGTATTGCCTGTCATTTTGCGGGTATTGGCCTGCAGGTGTTGTTGTTGGATATTGTCCCAAAGGATTTGACGGATGCTGAAAAGGCGAAAAACCTTTCCATTGAACATCCGGCGGTAAAGAACCGCATTGTGAATGATGCGCTTGCTGCTGCAATAAAATCAAACCCGTCTCCGGTGTATACCAAAGATGTTGTGAAGAGAATTAAGACCGGCAACTTTACCGACAACATGAAAGATATTGCCGGTTATGACTGGGTGATAGAAGTGGTTGTTGAAAGATTGGATATAAAGCAATCTGTTTTTACAGACGTTGAAAAATACCGTAAGCCGGGTACACTGATAACTTCCAACACTTCGGGTATTCCCATCCACATGATGACCGAAGGAAGAAGCGAAGATTTTAAAAAGCATTTTTGTGGCACCCACTTTTTTAACCCACCTAGGTATTTGCGTTTACTGGAAATTATTCCAACATCATTTACTGATGCAGAAGTGGTGGATTTTTTAATGGATTACGGAAGTCTGCAGTTGGGCAAAACTACGGTGCTTTGCAAAGATACTCCTGCGTTTATTGCTAACCGGATTGGTGTATTTGGTATGATGGCTATTATGAATGCCATGGAAAAACTGCAACTAAATGTGGATGAAATTGATGCGCTGACTGGTCCTGTTATAGGAAGGCCTAAGTCGGCTACTTTTCGTACTGCAGATGTGGTTGGTATCGATACGCTCGTGAAAGTTGCAAAGGGCGTTTATGAAAATTGTCCGGATGATGAAGCGAAAGAGCAGTTTATAATTCCAGCCTGGCTGGATAAAATGGTGGAGAATAAATGGCTGGGCGATAAAACCGGTCAGGGGTTCTTTAAAAAAATGCCTCCAACCTCTAAAGGAGAGAAAGAAATTTACGTGTTGAACCTTTCTACATTGGAATATGAGCCCCGTAAAAAGCCAAGGTTTGCTACTTTGGAAACCGCTAAACCAATCGATGATTTAAAAACGAGAATAAAAGCTTTATGCGCAGGCACCGATAAAGCCGGGGAATTTTATCGCCTGTTTCACTACAATTTATTCGCTTACATCTCTCACAGGATTCCTGAAATAACGGATGAATTGTATAGGGTAGATGACGGGATGATGGCTGGCTTTGGATGGGAGATCGGTGCATTTGAAACCTGGGACCTGTTAGGTGTGGCCAAAACTACCGAGGCAATGAAGGCTGCCGGTTACAAGGTAGCTCCATGGGTGGAGGAAATGCTGGCCAGTGGTGCTGCCAGTTTTTACAAAGTTGAGAATGGCAAACGTTTGTACTATGATATTAACAGCAAGGACTACAAGGCAATGCCGGGTGGCGAGGCATTTATTGTAATGAAGAATTTTGCAGGGCAAACCGTTTGGAAGAACAGTGCATGCCGCACTTACCATTTGGGTGAGGATGTACTCGGATTGGAATGGTACACCAAGATGGGCAGCATTGGAGGAGAAGTACTGGAAGGTATTCAAAAATCAATTGCGCTGGCGGAGGATAAATACAAAGGCCTGGTTATTGCCAACGAAGGTGCCAATTTTAGTGCGGGAGCCAATGTAGGTATGATATTTATGCTGGCAATAGAGCAGGATTATGATGAGATTGACATGGCCATAAGAATGTTCCAAAACACGATAATGCGTTGTCGTTATTCCGCCATTCCGGTAGTGGTTGCACCGCATGGCCTTTCGCTGGGTGGTGCCTGCGAAATGAGTTTGCATGCAGATAAGGTTATTGCTGCTGCTGAAACTTATACCGGGTTGGTAGAGGTTGGGATTGGTGTTATTCCGGGCGGTGCCGGTACCAAGGAATTTGTACTGCGTGCTGCAGATGAAATGCATGATGGGGAAGTTGATACCATTACATTACAAAATCGCTTCCTTACAATCGCCACTGCAAAAGTTGCTACCTCAGCACACGAAGCATACGATTTAGGTATTTACAGGAAAGGCAGGGATTTGATCAGCATGAACCTGGGCAGAAGAATAGCGGAAGGTAAACAGGCAGTCATTGACCTGTATGAAGATGGGTATGTAATGCCGGTACAGCGCAATGATATCAGGGTACTGGGGCGTGGTGCATTAGGTGCGATGCTCGCAGGCATCAACGGAATGCGGTTAGGTAATTATGCCACCGAACACGATGCGACAGTGGCCAAAAAATTGGCCTGGGTAATGTGCGGCGGCGATTTAAGCGAACCAACTTTAGTAAGCGAACAATATTTGTTAGACCTCGAAAGAGAAGCATTCTTAAGCCTTACCGGAGAAAAGAAAACGCTTGAAAGAATACAAAGTGTATTGAAGAGTGGAAAGCCATTGCGCAATTAAAAAAAGAATATGATCCGTATGGTGCTCCTTATTGCTTCCTGCAATTAGTCTATCTTACGTCCCTGGATAAGTTAAACTTTGCAAAATGAATAAATTCATGGGAGGCTTCACGCTTGGGATATTGTTAACGGCTTGTTTTTTCATTTTTGTAAATCCTTTGAAAAAGAAGGACTTTGTTCCGGGAGCGGTAATTGCAGAAAACGCAATCGATACGTTCGCTATACCGCGTAGGGTAAGCAGAAATGATACTGTCATCCTGAGCCATTCCACTCCCGTAAATATCAATGACAAGGTGAACAGGGATTCATTGGTATTATTTGCAAAATCACTGTTGGGTACTTCCTATTTGTATGGTAGCACAGACCCTGCTAAAGGGTTTGACTGTTCAGGATTTATTACCTATGTATTCAATCATTTCAAAATCGTGGTTCCACGCTCATCTTATGAATTTGCTAATATTGGAGTAAAAGGTTCATTGAATACCTGCCGGCCGGGAGATGTGATTTTGTTTACCGGAACGGACCCGCTGGAACGCACCATTGGCCATATTGGTATTGTTTGTGAAATGGTAAATGGCACCCCGTCTTTTATTCATAGCACCAGTGGAAAGGCCTATGGTGTTGCCATTACCTCAATGGATAATAAGTTTTACCAGGAAAGATTTATTTCTGTGAATGATATACTACCGGGAAAATAGTACAGTCTGACGGTCCCCGTCTGACTGTACTATTTTAATTGTGCCACACGATATAAACCCGGCGCTTGATGTTCCCCGTCTGACTGTACTATTTTAATTGTGCCACACGATATAAACCCGGCGCCTGAAGTTCCCCGTCTGACTGTATTATTTTAATGGAGCCAAAATAAAATACAATGGTGTGCCAATTACTGTTAGTACCAGTCTAAATACCGGATTGATAAAATTTGTTATGCCGGTAAGGTAATTGCTGATAGCAATGTATAACGTAAACCCCAAAATAGAAGACTGTAAAATCGTCCACGCTAGTCAACTGTAAACAGAAAACAAAAAACGGTAAACTTACTGGTTCATACTCTCCGCAATCAACCGGTGAAAATGATGCGTACCTGTTTCTCTTGTTACGGAATACCTTCCATGGTTATAGAACCGGGATACAATTCCTTTTTGTACATTTTCTACAATCTCTTCATCTTCTATTTCCACCTTATCCAAATCGCTACCGGCGCCTTTATCATATTTTTCTTCCTGCCACATGTAAACAATGAATTCCACCCTGGTTTTGTTTACACTAACCGGGTTAATAATATTTACAGATAATCCCCAGGGATAAAAATTAAACATCATATTTGGATACACCCAAAAGTAATAGGCTGCTACATTTGAACCATAGTCTACTGAATGGGCAGGCAGGTCAAAACAATCGGTTTCATTTTTGCCAATACCCAGTTGCAAACATGCTTTGGGGTATAGCTCTGTGGTGTATTCGCTAAAATCGAGCGCCGCATTTAACGTCGCATGTACAAAAGGAATATGAAAACCTTCCAGGTAATTTTCACAATACAATGCCCAGTTGGCATCTACTTCAAAGGTTTTACCAAGATCTGGCCAGTAGTGAAATTCATTCATCGGCAGCCAGCTCATCCGGTCCATCATGTCCTTTAAATAGTGGGTTGCTTCGGTCTTTTTATGAAGGGAGGTGAATAATAAATTCCCCCAACTAAATAGCGGAAGTGAAGGCAGGTTATCTTCTGCAGCGGGGAAATTCTCCACCTCTTTAAACTCAGGCATCGAAATTAATTTCCCGTTCAGCTCAAATAGTCTTCCATGGTATTTACATCGCAGGCTGTTAACCTTGCTGCAGGCTTTGTAAGCCACTATGTTTCCCCGGTGTGTGCATACATTGGAGAGGCAATGAATATTTCCTTCCTTATCATTGGTAAGCATCAGTGGCTCATCTAAATAATTTTCCAGCAGGATAAAGGGTTGTACATCTCCGTTAAACTTAACCTGCTCTTTACTGCCGATAAATTGCCAGGAAGGAGCGAATATTTTTTCTTTAGCAGTTTCAAAATAGATGGGGTTGATATAAAAATCGGTTACCAGCGTATTCGCCTTCGCAATGTTGGGATCTATATATAAACGATTTATAAAAAAGTTTTCTAAATTTAATTCAATTTACAGCAATTACAATGGTAAGCGATGAAGGAATGTGGTTTCATTACCTGAGGGTAATTCAAATTTTCGGATAGGGTTGCCAACCTTTAAAACAGAATGTGTTTTTTAACGATACTCTAAACGAAGGTTGGGAACCCTTTTACATTTCTTTTAGTGATAAACTGAACTGCACCCATTATTCTACCAGGTATTTAAAGTAAATATTAATAGTTACATTTAAAAATAAATGCCGGTTGGCATGATAACAAATAACAATGGGAGAAGCTGAGATAAATACTGCCAGGCAACAAATAATTATTCATTCTGTGATATTCTTTTACGGTGATGCGGCCGATGATACATTGAGTTTGCAAATTGCAAAGGATATTGCAGACCATTGGAACGAAGCCGGCGGGAAGGTAATACTGAAGAATCGTTTGTATGAAGTGGTTTTTAATATAACCGGCCATTGGGCCAAAAACCTGGCACCGGAAACAGTTTTTGAAAACACTGATCCCCGGAATAATTATTTCAGGATTGAATCCTATTCGGGTCATGATATTTCTTTTGTGGATGGTATAGGCAGTAATACCGGGTATTTTAAGTTGGATAACCTGCTTCATAACTCTACCACGGCAGCACATGAATATGGGCATACCATTGGCCTGCATCATCCAGATGAATTGGATATCAGGGGAAAGGGCAGGCCGGGAATCATGTATCCGAGAGGTACTATTGTAGATGCGGAGTATCAATACAACCCCGCGGCTGCTCCGTTGGAACCCGGAGGGACGATCAATCCTTTTACCAGGAAAGTGTTGCAGGAAGATATTGATAACCTCCATTTAAAAAAGCTTGATTTCAGCCGGAATGGGTTTGCCGTATTGGGTGAATTTACTTCTCAATGGCATGAGAAACATTTACAATAACAGGAAAGTATGGGGCTGCAAAACCCCGCGCTTTTTTGGTGACCGGTAAACCGCTTATAATATTTTTACTCCTGATCAATTATAAAATCACCTATCTTCAAACCTTAAATATTCATAGGTATTATGTCAATTCTTTCCATAGAAAATATTCGTAAAGATTACGGAAGGGTGCAGGCTTTGAAAGGAGTTAGTTTTGATGTTCCCAAAGGAGCGGTATTTGGAATTTTAGGTCCTAACGGTAGTGGTAAAACGACCATGCTTGGCATTATCATGGATATTTTAAAACCTACTTCGGGTACTTATAAATTATTCAGTGAAGTACCCAACGAAACCCATCGCAGGCAGATCGGTACCTTTTTGGAAACCCCCAATTTTTACCATTATTTATCTGCGGAGCGAAATTTGAAAATAGCGGCTGCCATAAAAGAAAGAGGTGAAGAAGATATACCAAGAGTGTTGGAAATGGTAAATCTCACACAACGAAAAGATTCCCGTTTCAGCACTTATTCCCTGGGGATGAAGCAAAGGCTGGCCATCGCATCCTGCCTATTGGGCAATCCTGAAGTATTGATATTGGATGAGCCTACCAATGGCCTGGACCCGGTGGGTATTGCGGAGATAAGGGAGCTGATAAAAAAGCTGCACCTGGAAGGTAAAACGATCATCATGGCAAGTCATTTACTGGATGAAGTGGAAAAAGTATGTACTCACGTGGCCATATTAAAGAAGGGTGAACTGGTTGCAACCGGTGATGTAAATGAGATTCTGGCATCAGAAGATATTGTGGAAGTTGGTGCAGCTAATATGAGCGCATTAAAAGAGGCGCTACTTCAGCTAACCGGATATAGCCGTTTAAATGTGCATGGAAATTTATTACAACTTTTTTATCCCATCGGTACTGCAAATCTTGAGAGAGTAAACCAGCATTGTTTTAATAGCGGTGTGGTATTGAATTGTTTGTATTTAAAAAAGAAAAGTCTGGAATCAAAATTCATGGAACTAACAAACTAATTATAAATACGGGTTATGTTGAAATTATTAAAGATTGAATGGCTGAAGATAAAAAACTATAATGCATTTATTATACTCAGTAGTTTTTTTGCCCTGGGCGTAATTACAGTAAACTATATAGTGTTCCTTGTAAATAAGAATATGATCAGCCAGACGGGCGCTGCTAACCTGATGGGTACATTTTCACCTTATAATTTTGATAAAACATGGCAGACAACCAGTTATGCTGCGGGGTGGCTTTTGCTGCTTCCAGCCTTATTACTGATTATACTGATCACAAACGAATTTACCTTTCGTACCCACCGGCAAAATATAATTGATGGCTGGTCAAGGCAACAATTTACTCATGTTAAGATCGTAATGGCTTTACTAACCGCCATTTTTTCTACCGTCCTGGTTTTTTTAACAGCACTTATTTTTGGAATGCTATCAGGGTCCGACTTTTCAACAAATGGTATTTCGCATGTTGGATATTTCTTTTTAAAGGCACTGTCCTATAATATGATCGCCGTTTTAATTAGTGTGTTGATCAGGAGAACCGGTTTTGCTATCGGGGTGTTTTTTATTTATATGGGATTGGAGAATTTTATTTCGCAGTTGCTGGATGTATGGAGCATCCGATTGCGAAGCAAAAATAATATTGACCTGGGAAGTATGGGCGACTACCTCCCCATGAATTCGGCAGACGGAATGCTTACTTTTCCGGATAATCCGATAAAGGGGCTGGCTAAAGGTGTGTTGCCAACCGATTACCCATTGCTTGTGCTTGGCTTATCGATCGGTTATATAATATTATTTTATTGGTGGAGTATGAATCGAATGGTTAAAACTGATTTGTGATCTGTTTAATGATGTGTTAGTTCAGTAAGGGCTGCTTCTATTGTAGGGTACAAAAAAGTAAACCCTGTGTTTTTAATTTTTCGGCAACTTACCGTTGTACTTTTGAGCACTTCTATACTCCGGTTACCCAACATTATTTTTAATACAAATCCCGGTACGTGAAAGGGGATATAAAATTTGCCTTTTAATTGATTGGCAAGTTCAATGGTCAATATTTTATTGGTAACCGGGTTGGGAGCTACGGCATTATAACTTCCATCCAGTTGCGGGTTTTCCATTGCTTCTGTAAAAACCCTGCAAAGGTCATCTATATGTATCCAGCTTACCATTTGCATGCCATCACCTAAAATGCCTGCCACTCCAAACCGGATGGGTTTTTTAAATTCGGGAAGTGCCCCCCCTTCATTACTCAATACAATGCCTATACGAACTTTGGCCAGGCGGATGCCCAGCTTTTCAACCGGCTCAATACTTTGCTCCCACAATTTGCATGTGTCGCCTAAAAAACCGCCGGCAGGTTTATCAGATTCAATGAATCCTTCTTTCAATGGGGCAGGGTCTTCTCCATACCAGCCAATTGCAGACGCACTTACCACTGCCTTTATAGAATGGGCATTGTTTTGTAAAGTATTAATGAGCAATGCGCTGCTTTCCGTCCTGCTTTTTACAATCTCATCCTTGTAAGCAGGGGTCCATTTTTTATCTACTACGCCTGCGCCGGCAAGATGAATAATATAGTCTGCCTGCTTTATAGCGTTGATGTCTATTGTTTGTTTGGCTACATCCCATAAGGCATACCCTACAGATGGGAACGCTGGTTTTTCGGCGGGTAATTTCCTTGTTAAAATAATCACCCGATACCCCTTGCCTGATAAATGTTTTGTTAAATGTCGGCCAATCATCCCTGTGCCGCCTGTAATTAATACTGTTTGCATACTTAATTAAATGGTTAGGTAATTTATGTAAAAACAAAAACTATTACATCTTGTTGATATACGCAAAATCATTGCTGTTAAAAGCTTAATTTTATTATTGTAAAGATAGTCATACTATGAAAGGGATATTTTATTTAATGTATTTACTGCTGCTCCCCGTGCTTTCAATGGCACAACGCATTACTTTTTCAGAAACTCAGCGGGAAGATAACCGGGATATTAATTTTGATATCATTGGTAAAATGAACAACAACGTCATTGTTTTTAAAAATGCCAAATGGAAGTACTCGGTATCTGTTTATAATGCAGATGATATGTCATTGAAGGAGAAGGTGGACCTGGATTTTATTCCCGATAAGGCTTTTAATGTGGAGTATATTGCATTCCCTGACAACTTCTACTTTGTATACCAATACCAGCGAAAAGGCGTGGTATATTGCATGGGTGCAAAGATGGATTTTAACGGGCATATTATTGACAAGCCTATACAATTGGATACAACCCATGTAGGTGCTTTTGGCGACAATAAAATCTATAGTACGATCAATAGTGATGATAAGAAGCATATCATGATATTCAAGATTCAGAAAAGAAACGAACAGTTTAATTTTTTAACCATCCTTTTCAACAACAAGTTTCTGATAGAACATAAATCCCGCCTCGATATAAATTATGATGACCGAAACGATGTGTACAGTGATTTTTTGCTGGATAATGAAGGGAATTTTATTTTTTCAAAGGCTGTCAAGTCAGGCCACCGGTCCAATATATCATCACTTTACCTTGTTACCAAAGCGGCATTTCAGGATACTTTTTCAATCAATAAAATAAATCTGAATGAACTTTTTATTGATGAAATAAAGATGAAGATTGATAACGTCAATAAACGTTACCTGCTCAATTCTTTTTATTATTCAGAGAAACGTGGAAATATTGAGGGCATATTTAACACAATATGGGATGTAAAAGGTGACAGCACTTATGTAAACACTTTTACCAAACTGAACGACAGCATCAGGGATATCGCTAAATCAAAGGGCAATTTAAAGCTTGCGTTCAATGATTTTTTCATCCGCAATATTATCCTGAAAAGAGACGGAAGCTATTTAATAGCGGCTGAAGATTATTCATCCCAGTCGAGTGGCAATACGGGTTGGAACCGCTGGGATTACCTGTATGGCTCACCATTTTTAAGTCCTTATAATTATTATTATTACAACCCTTCCTTTGGCGGGTATTACCGTCCTTTCAACAGGTTCAACAATTTCCAAAGCACCCGTTATTATTGTGATAACATCATGTTGCTTGAAATTAGTAAATCAGGTAACCTGGATGCGGCGAAAATAATTCATAAGGAACAATACTCAGATGATAATGATAACTACCTATCCTTTTCCACTTTTATCACCGGGTCAGAAATACATTTCCTCTTTAACCTGATTGAAAAACGGGATAAGCTCTTAACAGACAATACGGTTACATCTACCGGTGCGATAAAAAGAAACCCCACGCTGCGAAGTATTGAAAGGGGGTACGAGTTTATGCCAAAATTAGCAAAGCAGGTAGGGGCCAGCCAAATCATTATACCCTGCACTTTCCGTAACCAGATATGCTTTGCCAAAATAGATTTTTAATGTAAAGGAGTAAGCCGTAATCCTTTGTTATCTGGTTAAAGGAAATTTATTGGAATTACATGAGAACATCAAAATGGGTAGCAAAAAGATAACTATGTAGCTATCATTCCAATGAAGCGACAGGCCTTTGGGATGAGGTTTTACAAACGAAATATAACACACACTAACAGGAGTATTATTTACATAATAACGTTGTATGTTATGAAGTGTGAAGGATACTTTTCTATTAGCCATTTTACCGGTGGCATGGAGTTATACTTCTTCAATAACATTTGGCCGCAGGCTGTTACTATAGCACTTTAACCATATAAAAACGGGCAGATAGATTTTACTATCTGCCCCTTTTTATATGGTTACTATGATAAAATTTAGCGTTCTAAAAATCCAAACCTAAACTTAAATTCAACACCGGTTTATTTCTAAAGAAACCATTCATTTGCCATCCGGCATCAAACCTTACAAAATAGCCCAGTAAAGTACTCCTGGCGCCAAAACCATATCCGCCTGCAAATGGCCCAATACCGCCTACCTTGGTAACGAATTGTATTGGCGGATTGCCTAAAATGGTTTGCGGACGCTTTAAACCATTGTAACTTCCGTTCCAGGCCGCACCTAAATCAAAAAATTGTATCAATTGGAAATTACGCAGAAAGGCGTTGTTAATTGGCCGGCTGAAAAGCGTAGTAAATACCGGTAACCTAAACTCACTGTTCATTATAATGTTGTTATTTCCATTGGAAATATTTTGATTAAAGCCTCTTAAATTAACGGCAAGGGTTTGGAAAGTATAATAGTTGTCAGGTGCCGGGGGATTATTATTAAACTTCGGAAACAGATCACCATCTGTACCGCCAGCATAGTAAATTGTTTTTTGATTGCCCCAGCTAAATTCACCGGCAACACGGCCAGCCCAGATAAAATTGCGGTAAATAGGATAATAATAACGGGCATCTGCACCCCAGTTAAAATTGAATTTACCAGTGCTGACTTTTGCCTTACTGATATCGGTATTCCAGTCAAAATAGAATTTATACCGCAAACCATTCCAGATATTTTGAGTAGGGTTCAGGGTATTATCAAACACATACTCAACATGGGTGGTTACAAATCTTTGCTGTATGTCCGGGTCTTTTAACGTTTGCGGATCATTTATGTCAGTGAAGAAAGCGGTACGGTCGTTCCTGATACCAAAATCCAGTTTGATCTTTTTAGAATTATCAAAGGGGTAAGCTATGCTGGCCTGGTAAAGATTAGTAAATACCCTTGCATTAGAATAACCCAGCGCATTCCTGTAATAGGTAAGTCCCCAATCAAAGCGTCGCTTAAGATTGGTATAACTCATCAGCCACTCATTGTCTTTTAAATTGGTAGATAATTTAAATGCCCCGGTAATTTTTACGTCTTCCAGCAATTCAGAAGTGCCTAAGCGAATTAAACCGTTTAATACTGTATTGGAAGAAAGATTGATAGGCCCTTGTCCACCTGCATATGCCTGGTAACGATTGTACAAAACAGAATTATTAAACCCAACCCCTCCGTAGTCTGCGCCGAATTTCACCGGTTTATAAACATATAGTTTTGCTTTTTTCAGCACGTCATTTCTTTCATAGTCATCCGTACCATAAGTTTTGCCAAGCCTGCTGCTGTCTTTGTTTTCATTTTCAAATTCAGTTTGAAAAGCATTGTCTTTATTGGGCGGAGCTTCCTTGTTTTCCAGCGGTTTACCATATTTATCGGTAGCCGTTTTTTCAATCTTATCTGCCATTACTATCCCTTTCATGTAGTTGGTAGGCGGCACCGTGATATTGCGGCGGCGAAGTGTATTGTCATCAATTTTCAACTTATACAACGTTTTTTCATCACTCTGCCTGGTAACCTCACTCACCTGGTTATTGATGCCCGCCACTCTTGTCTCCGCCACGCTGCTTTCATAATTGGATAGTGGGAAAGTGTAAGCCGTATCTTCCGAAAGCGCCACAACTGCGATGGAATCAACATCAGTTTTTTTATAAACGCTTAAAGTACTGTCTATTTCACTTAAGGAGGGATTTCGCAAAATTTCATCCCCAATTAATACCAATGTATCCAGGCCCGCGCCTTTGGTCATGAAGAAACCTGCATACCTGTTGCCGACTCCATTTTCATCACTGATAAAAGTAAAATGAAGATAGTTGTAAGGCATTGGATAGCGTGCGTTACCATATTTTAAATGGGATAACTGTGTAATCTGGTTGAATTCTGTTTTATCTCCATTATCAGTGATCATAAAAATATTGTACCTGTTTTTACTTGGTAGGACAGTATCACCATTTTTTGCATTTGGACCAGGGCGGTTACTGGAAAATAAAATCCCTGTTTTGCCGGGGAACGCTACGAAGGTTGCATCCAGGTCATCATACACATCATCGGTGATCTGTTTCACTTTTTCATTTTCCAGTTTGTAGGTAAATATATCGGTATGACCGTTTTTAACAGCACTCAATAGCAACGTTCTGCCATCCGGCATATATTTTACATCCTGTATCTGTTGAAAATGTTCGGTCAAGTCAAGTTTTGGAAATTTCTCCCGGGTTACCACATCGTATACAAATAGTTTGATCCTTCCTTCCTTTTTGTATATAACAGTAAGCCTTGTGCCTTTTGGATCCCATGCCATGATGGGGTAATCAGGATTGGTTTCATTTTTATAACTGCGGATGCCGTATTTTAATATAGTGGTATAGTCAAAATCTTCGCTGAGTTTCAATTTAACGATCCCTTTTTTATATTCCACCACGGCAAAAGAATTATTGCGGGCATTCGGATTTACATTGATACGATAATAATCCTGCCTTTTATTAAGGTCAAAACTTTCAATATAATTTCCTTTGGGATAGGCCTTTCTCCTGGATATGTCTTTAAAATATTTATCTTCTTCAAACTCCATAAAATCTGCCAGCACCGCTTTAAATTTTTGTTTGCAAATCTGCAGACAGGCCCTGTTTAAATTTTTATACACCCTTGCCAGGTAAAGGAGGTAGGTTACATTTTCCTTTTTGTATTTTTCTTCAATATAGTGCCAGAAGGAATGTCCTGCAAGTACCGGCTTATCAAATGCAAACTGGTAAAAGTTTTTGTAGTTGCCGCTGAGTATTTCACTCTTTAATTCATCATCCAACGCAGTGCTCCAGTTTTCGCCGGCAAAAGCCACATAGCCATCCGTTAACCATTTTGGTAAATCCAGCAGGGCCTGGTTACCCGCAAATTCGCCCAGGTCATCTCCAAATAAAATATTATCAGTCAATATACGGGCAATGCCTTCCCTTATTTGTTTCCGTAAATGGGCATGGTCGCCATTAAAATAAACCACCATTTTATTATTTACCAACTGGGTGGCTCCCCCGGTTATCTGCCAGTCGATCCCCATCCCAATGTTGGATTGTTGCAGGTCAGCAAATTCGTTGTATACAATAATATTTGCCCGGCGTTGCAGACTGTATTCAACAAATCCTTCTATTTTAGGAGCCTCTTCTTCCGCCACCTGTGCTACAAATTTTCCCAGTTCCTGGCCATTTTGATTAAAATAGGTATTGAAATTTTTTGTTTGGTAATATTGCCATTTGAACTTTTTGTATTGAACACGGTTTTTACCAAACTCAACGGTATTTACCTGTGCCGATGTTGTAAAGGAACCCATCAAAACAATACATAGGGTTGTGAAAATTATGCTGAACTTTGCCATATGGGATTTCATATTTGTTAATAAAAGTACTCTATTCAAATCAATCGTAAAAATATCGCTTAAATAAGTAAACAAATTGCTAATGTTAAAAATAAAATCATTTATTTTCAATCCAATACAGGAAAATACGTATTTACTCTTCAATGAGTTTAGTCAATGCATTATCATAGACCCGGGTTGTTATTTTGACGAAGAAAAAGAAGCGATAAAAAATTATATTGTTCAAAATGGGTTGCAGCCGTTGGCGTTGTTGAATACCCACTGCCACCTTGACCATGTTTTTGGAAATAAGTTTATAGCTGATACGTATAAACTAACCCTTCAAATGCATGAAAAAGAAAAGCTGGTATTATCCTATGCGCCCACATCAGGATTGATGTACAACCTTCCTTTTGACAATTACACAGGTGAATTTATCCTCCTCAAAGAAGGCGACAAAATACAATTGGGACAGGATGAATTGCAGGTAATAGAAGCGCCCGGGCATTCACCGGGTAGTATCTGCTTTTATAGTGCTGCACAAAATTTTATTATTGGTGGCGATGTATTGTTCAGGGGTGGCATTGGCAGAACAGATTTGCCCATGGGCGATCACAAGGCTTTGTTGAATAATATTAAAAATAAACTCTTTGTATTGCCGGACGAAACAGTTGTGTACAGCGGGCATGGTCCTGCAACAACGATTGGGGAAGAAAAAAGGAGTAATCCATTTTTGGCAGACTGAATGTTGATGGTTGAAAGTTGATGGTTGAAAGTTCAGGGCTCATGTTTCAAATAACGTTACATATCGGGCTTACGGCTGGAATTGTATTCCTTGGTTTTCATTCTTCCAGTTTAAGGAGCACGAGGCAAATGATGGCCTGCAACAATTAACGGCCAACCATCAACCATCAACGACAAACCATCAATCTCTATCCATCAACTTATTTTATCTCCATACATAGCTCAATCAATACCCCGTTGGTTTCTTTGGGGTGTAAAAAACAAACGAGCTTATTGTCAGCTCCCGGTTTGGGAATTTCATTCAACAGCGTAAACCCTTCATCTTTTAGCCTTTTCATTTCTGCGGCTATATCGGCTACTTCAAAAGCAATGTGATGCATGCCTTCCCCTTTCCTTTCAATGAATTTTGCAATTACTCCATCAGGTGTTGCACTCTCCAGTAGTTCTATTTTGGTATCGCCTTTTTTAAAAAAAGCGGTATTTACCTGCTCTGTTTCCACGTTTTCAGTTTTGTAACATAGGCTGTTTAATAGCTTTTCAAACAGCGGAACAGCACCTTCCAGCTTTTTTACGGCAATGCCGATGTGTTCTATTTTTAACATAGTAAAAAAGTTTATATCCTAATGGTTTACGAAATCGGTAAATTGAAGGTCGGGCAATTGTTAACCCCGCTAAAATAAAACCTTTTACAGTAATTTCGCGTTATATCAATAAAATAGAACATTATGTTGAAATTGCCCATTTATTTAGATAACAATGCTACCACCCCGATGGATCCAAGGGTGTTGGAAGCAATGACTCCCTATTTTTTGGAGCATTTTGGCAATGCAGCCAGCCGTAATCATCCATTTGGGTGGGAGGCGGAAGAAGCCGTGGATTACGCAAGGGAGCAGGTTGCTAAATTAATCGGGGCAGATCCAAAAGAAATTATTTTTACCAGCGGTGCAACCGAAGGCGATAACCTGGCAATAAAAGGTGTGTACGAAATGTATGCAGCTAAGGGCAATCATATTATTACAGCTACTACCGAACATAAAGCGGTGCTGGATACCTGCAAACATATAGAAAAATTAGGCGGTGAAGTGACTTACATGCAGGTAAAAGCGGATGGATTGATTGACTTAAAAGAGCTGGAGGCCGCCATAAAACCTACTACTATTCTTATTTCCATCATGTACGCCAATAACGAGATTGGAACAATACAACCCATTCGTGAAATAAGTGCGATTGCTAAGAAACATGGCGTATTGGTTTTTACCGATGCTACGCAGGCAGTGGGTAAAATACCGGTGGATGTAAATAAAGACGGTATTGATTTAATGGCCTTTACCGGGCATAAAATGTACGGTCCTAAAGGTGTTGGTGCTTTATATGTTCGTCGTAAAAACCCAAGGGTAAAAGTTACCGCACAAATGGATGGTGGCGGTCATGAACGGGGCATGCGCAGCGGCACACTCAATGTACCGGGGATCGTTGGTTTTGGAAAAGCCTGCGAACTTTGCAGGTTGTATATGGAGGAAGATACCAAACGCATTATTATTTTAAGAGATAAACTGGAAACAGAGTTGATGAAACTCGAAGAAGCTTACATTAACGGAAGTACCGAACACCGGTTGCCTCATGTAACCAATATTTCATTCAAACATGTGGAAGGTGAAGGTCTGTTGATGGGCTTTAATAAAAATATTGCTTTAAGTTCAGGTTCTGCCTGTACCTCCGCCTCACTTGAACCTTCCTACGTGTTAAAAGCACTGGGTTTGGGGGATGACCTGGCACATAGTTCGCTGCGATTTGGCTTAGGAAGATTTACCAATGAAGAGCAGATTGATTATACCATTAAAGCCATCAGCGAAACAGTATTGAAACTAAGGGATATGAGCCCGTTGTGGGAAATGTATAAGGAAGGAATAGATTTGAGTACGATTGAGTGGGCAGCCCATTAATTAGCTAATTAGCCAATGTGATAATGTGCTAATGACAAGTGGGAACGGTTTAACAAAGGGTGTATTTTTAGAACCCGTTATTGAAAAGGAACAAATCAACAATTTTAAGGAATTAGCACATTAGCTAATTATCAAATTATCAAATTATTTACCATGGCATATTCAGAAAAAGTTATTGACCACTACCAGAACCCTAAGAATGTAGGTACACTGGATAAAAGCAGCAAGAATGTAGGTACCGGCCTGGTAGGGGCACCGGAATGCGGTGATGTGATGCGCCTGCAAATTGAAGTAGATGGTTCAACCGGTATGATTACAGATGCCAAGTTTAAAACATTTGGATGCGGATCAGCGATTGCTTCTTCTTCTTTGGCAACCGAATGGCTAAAGGGTAAAAGTATTGATGAGGCACTTACAGTGGATAATATGGATTTTGTGGAAGAATTGAATCTGCCACCTGTAAAAATTCACTGTTCGGTATTGGCGGAAGATGCCATTAAAGCGGCCATCAACGACTACCGGGTGAAAAATGGTATGGAGGCAATTAAGTTTGAGGAGAGTGTGGTGCATTAAGCCTTCCAACCTCCCGAAAGGTCGGGACAGGCTCTCCAAAGGAGGGGCTTAAGAAGAGTAAAATAATTTAAATAGATTTTTGAGAATGAACAGTGATGTTTTACATATCGAAAAAGGAGCTGAAATAGCTGAGCCTACAGTTGCTGTGAGTGCGGTGCCTGATAATGCTATCTTCATTAGTGATAAAGCTAAAGCTAAAGTAATCAGCCTGATGAAAGATGCAGGACTTACAGAAGATCCGTCTTATTTTTTACGGGTTGGTGTAGTAGGCGGCGGATGTAGCGGATTAAGTTATAAGATGGATTTTGACAATGAACAAAAGCCCATGGACCAGGCTTTTGAAGACAAAGGTGTTAAGATCGTTACCGATCTGAAAAGCTTTCTTTACCTGGTAAATACGGAGTTGGAATTTAGTGATGGATTGAATGGTAAAGGGTTTTATTTCAATAATCCCAATGCCAGCAGGAGCTGCGGTTGTGGTGAAAGTTTTGCAGTATAATTTTTTTTGTAAAATAATTAAGCCCGCTTTTAACGAAGCGGGCTTTTTGTTACTTCAATATTTCCACAGGTTATATTTCTTTATCTTTTAAAATAATAGGTGCGATAGTCATTGCTTTTTCCTTATGCACTTTTGCTGGTTTGGGTGGGGGCGGCGGTGGCAAAGGTGGCAGGGGCGGCGGAGCTAACTTACCCATCTCCATTACAGGTGGCGGAGGAGGTGGTGGCGGAGGAGGGGGAGGTGGGGGCTGATGGATAACGCCTGGGGGAGGGGGAGGTGGCGGTGGTGGTGCCGGTTTCTTACCAGATTGCGCAAATAACTGCCCGGCAACAAGGGTGACAGTTATTAGTGTGACAATTTTTTTCATATAATAATTTTTCCTTAAGATGCCGGCATCTGCATAATCCATAAAAAATCCCGCCAGATGGCGGGACTGTGCAGTTGGTTTTGGTAAACAACTATTGTTTGGTAATGCTTTGAATCTTTTCCCGGGTTAATTGAAATATTCCAATCGAAGTCAGTACTCAAAGTTTCAACATGGAAGATAATCTGTAAATAAGCAGTAGTTAGCCAAGTTCAAAAAACTTGTGTCTTATTAATGACAGTTCCATTTTCTGAAATGCTGCTTTTATTTTAAAAAAAATAATTTTATTTTACTTAGAGCGTATAATTTAGGCAATGCGCATTGATATTCATCACCGTTTCTGCTCCACTTTATTGTAAATCAGCAGGTTATTATGTTGTCCTTTATTTCGGTGAAATCCCGGCCTTACAAAAAGTAAAATAATAATAGAAAGTTTTTTGGCTGATTTGAAAATAACGGAAATCAATAAGGGAAAGGGGATGATTAAAAATTGTATGAAGGCGGTTCATTTAGTACTAATAGCCTCTTAGAATCATTCCGGAGGGCCTCCGAATTTATTAAACAAAAATTTTTATACCCTCTAAATTGTAAATTGCACCCAATTTAAAAATTCATGTGGAGTATTTGTAAAAAGGAACTACACCAGTTTTTCAGTAATTTAACCGGTTATGTTGCCATCATTTTATTTTTGCTGGTGAACGGACTTTTTTTGTTTGTTTTAAAGGACAGCAACCTGTTCGACTTTGGTTATGCCACAATGGATACTTTTTTTGAACTGGCGCCATGGGTACTTATTTTTTTGGTACCAGCAATTACGATGCGATCTTTATCGGAGGAATTTAAAACAGGCACATTTGAAATTTTACAAACCAGGCCCCTTAGTAAGTGGCAGATTGTTTCTGGGAAATTTGCTTCTATTTTACTGGTACTGCTATTTGTGATTGTACCTACGTTTATTTATGTTTTCACTGTTCAACAGCTCAGTGCCGGAGGAGGAATCGACAGTGGGGGCATTTCGGGAAGCTATATCGGCTTGTTTTTACTGGCAGCGGTATTTGCCGCCATCGGCTTGTGTTGCAGCAGTTTCACCAATAATGCGGTGGTCGCTTTTTTGGTAAGTGCTTTCGCCTGTTTATTGCTCTATTTTGGTTTCAATGCGGTGAGTAAATTACCGGTATTTGTGGCAAATGCAGATTATTATATCGAAATGCTGGGGATTGATTTTCATTACCGGAGTGTAAGCCGTGGTTTGCTGGATAGCAGGGACTTTATTTATTTTGGCAGCCTCATCGTATTGTTTCTTTTAATCACCGTTAAAAACCTGCTTAAGCGATAATTAAATATCCTGATGAAATCAGTTATCAATAAAATATTCAATAGTAAAATTTGGTTGCCCCTTGTGATCGTATTGCTGGTGCTCATCAATTGGCTGGCGGCTTCTTTTCATACGAGTATTGATTTTACCAATGAGAAAAGGTTTACGCTATCCAACTCCACCAAATCCGTTCTTAAAAATTTGGATAGCACGGTTAATATTACCGTGTTGTTGAGCGGTGATATCAAATCTGAGTTTAAAAAGCTATCCAACAGTACCAGGGAGTTGCTGGAGAACTTTAAGAATTACGGTGGTAACAACATTCAGTATACATTTGAAATTCCGGGAGAAGGGTTGGATGATTCGGCAAAGGCAAAAGTATTTGAATCGCTGATAGGAATGGGATTGCGGCCTACCAATCAAAAGGTGCAGGTAAAAGAAGGGGAGGGTAATAGTAACCGGCAAATATTTCCGGGGGCTATTATTAAATATCATGATAAGGCAATAGCCATTGACCTGTTGCAGGGACAGATTCAGAAAAATAGTTTTAATTCAAATGATATCCTCGACAAGCAGTCTTTAAACAGTGCAGAGGCATTGCTGGAGTACAAGTTCGCCAATGCTATTCAACAGTTAACCCAACAGCAGGTTCCGGTAGTTGCATATGCTTACGGAAATGGCGAGCCGCAATATGGATTCCTGCCGGTAAATGATGTATTTGAAACACTGGGAAGAAATTTTATTGTAGATACGGTTAATATCAGATCGCAGCCATTTATCTCACCGGAATATGATGCAGTAATAATCGTTAAGCCTACCGAAAAATTTACAGATGATGATAAGTTTAAACTGGATCAATATGTGATGAACGGAGGCCGGTTGTTATTCTTTATCGATGTGTTGTATGCCGAAAGAGACAGCCTGCAAAATGGCGACCTGATTGCCTATGCAAGAGATTTGAATTTAAATGACCTGCTGTTCAGGTACGGGGTTAGGATAAATACCGACCTCATTGCAGATAAGCATGCGGATGTGATTCCTGTAGAAGTAGGTAGTGTAGGTGGGCAAAGCCAGAAGCAATTATTACCATGGCCCTATTCTCCCCTATTACAGCCAGGATCGGAAAATGCCATTGTCAAAAACCAGGCTGATGTGCTGGCACAGTTTGCCAACTCGATCGATACAGTAGAAGCGGCGGGTATTACAAAGACGATCCTCCTGGCAACGAGTAACAATTCTTATGCAATGTCTACTCCTGCAAGGGTTGAATTAAATAGTTTACAAACTGAGGAGGATGTAAGTAAGTACAATCGTAAAAATATTCCGGTGGCAGTTTTGCTGGAAGGGAAATTTACCTCACTTTATGCCAACAGGGCCAGTCAGTCGCAATTAGATACTTTAAAGCAGTATGATCTTTCATTCAAAAGGGAGAGTGCAACAGCGGGCAGGATAATTGTAGTGAGTGATGCGGATATTGTATTGAACCAGGTTTCAGAAGCAATTGGCCCTTTACCGATGGGTACCAATAAATACACCAAAGTTGGCTATGCCAATAGAGATTTCTTTTTAACTGCTACTGAATACCTGGCCAATAGAAATAACATCCTGGATGCAAAGGCGAAGGATTATACGCTTCGCCTGCTGGATGTAAAGAAGGTGGGAGACGAACGGTCATTATGGCAAGTAATCAATATCCTGGTACCAATCGCACTCGTCTGTCTTTTTGCTGTGATATATCAATGGAGACGAAAAAGAAAATACACAATTCAATAATACCCGGTTTCATTTGGGCACCTGGAAAATAAAAATAAAAAATGGATAAGACACTACTCATATACCTGGTTTTTGGCGCAGTGATTATACTTGCACTGGGGTTCGACCTTGGACTGATCAGTAAAAAAAATACCGTTGTAACACTAAGGAACGCATTGGTACAAACTATTTTCTGGGTATTGCTGGCCCTTGTATTTGGTACGTTTATATGGTTCGAAAATGGTAAAGAAGATGCATTGCAATATGTATCGGCTTACCTGCTGGAGTGGTCGCTCTCAATAGATAACATTTTTGTATTTATTATAATTTTCACGTATTTCGGGGTAAAGGAAAATAATTATTCCAGGGTGTTGTTACTGGGCATTTTGATGGCCATTATTTTCAGGATACTCTTTATAGCATTGGGTAGCGAGTTGGTTGCCCGGTTTGAATGGATTATGTACATCTTTGGTATTTTCCTCGTGTACACCGGTGCAAAGATGTTTGCCAGCACCGAAGAAGAAGAGTTTGACCCTGAAAGTAACTGGGCGTTAAAGCTGATGAAACGGTTTATGCGTACCACCAATGAAGAACCCCATGGGCGCTTTGTTATCCAAAAAAACAATAAAACATATTTTACTACCCTTTCAATGGTAGTGGTGATGCTTGGGCTGATTGATATTGTTTTTGCAGTAGATTCTATCCCCGCGGTTTTTTCCATCATCCCCGACCCCAGTAAAAAACTGCTGATTTATTCATCCAATATTTTTGCGGTATTGGGTTTAAGAAGTTTATTCTTTTTATTAAGAGGTGCTGCAAGCCGGTTCGATTTTTTGCAACAGGGAATTGCCATTGTATTGGTATTTATCGGCTTAAAAATGCTGGTGGCAAAATGGGTGCATATCCCGGTTTGGGTTTCTTTACTGATGATCATCGTTTGTATTACCGGATCCATCATTTATTCCATTTATTTTGATCGGAAAGTTCCTTCTAAAATTGAGGAGGAATAGTGGTTGACTGTTAACCGGTAATTTCGTATGCTTCAATAGCTGCTTTTTCAGATTGGGACAGTTCTTTTCGGATAATGGGAAGCAATCAGGTAAATCAATTTTATAAAATATTGTTTTGACTTATTCCATTTCACAAATAGAAAAAATCATTTCAGGCAGGTTTTTAGTTCATGAAAATCCTGCGGCTGTTGTTGAACATTTATTATTGGATAGCCGCAAACTGTTATTCCCTTCCACTTCTGTCTTTTTTGCATTAACTGGTCCCAGGCGCAATGGAAACGCTTTCATCAAAGAATTGTATGGAAAGGGGATCCGCAATTTTGTGGTAGATGGGCGTATTACGGATGCTGCTATATCAGGCTGTGCCGGATCAAATTTTTTGCAGGTAAAAGACACACAGTCTGCGCTGCATTTACTGGTTGCTTTTCACCGTTCTCAATTTGATATTCCGGTGATCGGCATTACCGGTAGCAATGGCAAAACGATTGTGAAAGAATGGTTGTTTCAGTTATTACAGGATGATTACCATATTGTACGAAGCCCAAAGAGTTACAATTCGCAGATTGGCGTGCCGCTCAGTGTATGGCAAATGAATGAAACGCATACGCTCGCTATTTTTGAGGCAGGCATATCACAGCCTGATGAAATGCAGCAACTCGAAAAAATAATTCAGCCTGGCATCGGTGTATTTACCAATATTGGAGATGCACACAGCGAAGGGTTTTTAAATATCCGACAGAAGGTAAATGAAAAGCTGAAACTTTTTGTACGTAGCAGGGCGCTTATTTATGGCGCTGATAATCCGGACGTAAATACCGGTGTGAATACTTTTGTAAACAACGTGCGGAACCGGGATGATGTTACCCTTTTTTCGTGGAGCTGCAAGGGTACCGCATTGCTGCAAATTAGCGGCATCGAAAAAAAGAATGACCAGGCCATTATTACAGCTTACGATTACCGGGAGGGGAATAAGGGCAGGCTTGTTTCAATTACAATCCCTTTTACAGATGATGCGGCTGTTCAAAATGCTATTACCTGCTGGTGTGTTTTGTTGCACCTTGGTACAGATGCCGGTGTAATCAGCAAAAGGATGCTGCAGTTACGTACCGTAGAAATGCGCCTTGAGTTAAAACAAGGTATTAATAATTGTTCGGTGATCAATGATAGTTATAGCTCAGATATTAATTCTCTTACGATCGCTTTGGATTTTTTGGTACAACAACAACAACATCCTAACCGTACGCTGATACTGAGTGATATTTTACAATCCGGCAAAAACGGAAAGGATTTATATACCGAAATTGCAGCCATTTTACAGCAAAAAAACATCAACCGGCTGATAGGCATCGGGACTGAAATTTTCAGGCAGCAGGATGCGTTCAAAAATATTGAGCAGCGTTTTTTCTTCTCTTCCATTGCAGAGTTTATGCAGCATTTTTACTCCCTGCATTTTTACAACGAAACGATTTTACTAAAAGGTGCAAGGGTTTTTGAATTTGAACAAATCAGCCATTTGCTGGAAGAAAAAGTACACCAGACCGTGTTGGAAATAAATTTAAATGCCATTACACATAACCTGAAGGAATACCAGCAACTACTGCAACCCGGTGTAAAACTGATGGCGATGGTAAAGGCTTTCAGCTATGGAAGCGGTGGCTATGAAATAGCTAATTTGCTGCAATTCCATAAAGTGGATTACCTGGCAGTTGCTTATGCAGATGAGGGGGTTGAATTGCGGAGAGCGGGTATTAGCTTACCAATCCTGGTACTTAATCCTGAAACAGCCACTTTTGATGTAATGGTGCAGTATAACCTTGAACCGGAGTTATATTCCTTTGGTATATTATCCTCCTTTCAGCAATATTTACAGCGGTCTGGTGTCAACAATTACCCCGTACACATTAAGCTTGACACCGGTATGCACCGGCTGGGTTTTGAACCGGAGGATCTTGCCGCATTGGCAAACACTTTAAAATCGGGTACTGTATTTAAAGTACAATCCGTTTTTTCGCATTTGGCTGGCAGTGATTCTGCAGCACTGGATGACTTTACCAGTATACAGTCGGATCAGTTTCTGCAGGGCTGTGAAGTATTGCAGGAAGCGTTGGGGTATGCTTTCATCAGGCATATTGCCAATACGTCCTCCATACATCGTCACCCCCACCTGCAACTGGAAATGGTGCGGTTAGGTATTGGCCTGTATGGTGTAGACAATGATACCCGGATGCAGGAGAAGCTGGTAAATGTAAGTACGCTGAAAACTACCATTTCACAGATAAAGCAGGTAGCCGCCGGGGACAGTGTGGGTTATAGCAGGAAGGGCAAAGTATCTGTCGATTCGGAAATTGCAACAGTGCGTATTGGTTATGCGGATGGTTATCCCAGAATACTAAGTAATGGGGAAGGCAGGATGTGGGTGAATGGAAAGCTGGTACCCGTAATTGGAAATATTTGTATGGATATGACAATGCTTGATATTACGGGAGCCAATGTAAGGGAAGGGGATGAAGTGATTGTATTTGGAAGCGCATTACCCGTAAATGAACTGGCAGGCTGGGCCAAAACAATCCCTTATGAAATTTTAACGGGGATTTCACAACGGGTGAAACGGGTATATTTTGAGGAGTAGGGGCGTTGCCACGGGCAGGGGGATAATAGTAAATTGGGTATATATGGTAAATAAAGTAACCGCCGGGATATAGATAACGGTATACAATGGCTGGTAAAGGACTAAGATTCAAATTATTAAACGGAATAAAGTTATGCCCAATCGCTTTAGTATGGTTTATTGGAAAACAGACTTTCTTAAAAGCCAACGCACCATTCCTTTAATGCCTTTTTACCCTGGTCAGTTTTATACTTTTATATTTTTTGTATTAAACAAAACCATAAACAGTAAACCACAAAACCTTAAAACATTATTCCTTTATCTTTGCGAATTATGATGAAAGCACGACACGTTATATTGATTATTTTATTGGTTGTAGTGGCCGACCAGGCACTCAAATTCTATATCAAGACCAATTTCTACATGAACGAGCACCATAATATTTTGGGTACCTGGTTTCGTTTACATTTTGTTGAGAATGAAGGAATGGCATACGGCTGGAAATTCGGCGGAGAAAGTGGAAAAATGGTGCTTACCCTGTTTAGGTTAGGCGCTGTAATTTTTGGTGTTTGGTACCTTAGGAGCATTATCCAAAAAAAATACAACAGGGGTTTTATCATCTGCGCTTCGCTGATATTTGCAGGGGCGCTGGGCAATTTAATCGACAGCATGTTTTACGGGATGATTTTTGAAGAAAGTGTGCCCGGGACTTATGCCGTTGCTAAGTTTTTTCCGGCCCAGGGCTATGCTGGCTTCCTGCATGGAAAAGTAGTGGATATGCTTTATTTTCCCATCATTAGTGATACATATTTTCCTAAGTGGGTTCCTTTTTGGGGCGGAGAAGAATTTGAATTTTTCCGGCCTATTTTTAACATTGCTGATGCTTCTATATCAACCGGTGTAATTACTATTTTGGTTTTTCAGAAAAGATTTTTCAGGCACGAGCAGGCAGCCGAAAAGCACAATACTATTGAAACAGGAGCGGTAGTAAATGATGATGTGCAGGTGCAATAAAAATTGGTGCCCAACTTATAAAAAGCTGCATTATTACTTTCCAATATTGAAAGCTTCTTTTTTAATTTAAGCGTATTTTTAAGCCGGTGCAAAAGGCGCCCATCTTACTTTGTTTTATATTCAGCAAAACTAAAGTTCTTCATACCACTTTTATAATCACTCGATGCATTGTTGATTTGCATTTAAAAAAGGCGTTTCCGATGGTAATAAGCAACTGCTTAATATTTCCAAAAACTGCTATTTCCTTACTGTAGCATTTTTTTCAGCTAAATCATTATTCATCGAAAATATAGTTGCTTATATTTTAATTGGATTTGGTTAATTTACTTTGCACCCGGCTGTTATTGAATCCAAAAGAAATAAAATACATTCCGCTGGCCAGTTTGTCCCATCCATTGTACTCAACCAGGTTGAGCCCCTTTGAAAGTTTTTTATTTTGAGATCCTACCAGTTTTCCATAACTGTCAAAGAGGTTCATTTTTACAATTCCATTTTCGGGCAATATGATATTGGCTGAAATGGTGGATGAAAAAGGATTCACCAGCGAGTTTACAGTAAAGCTAAAGGTTCGGTTTAACAGAACAGCATTACTGTATTTGTATAAATGATTGGTATTATAAATTTTTAACCGGAACCAGGTATTGCTATTGATGATTTCAGGATCAAGGTATTCATATTCTTTGGAAATAATAGCATTTCCCGCTGCAACGCCAACTGCTTTTACAAAATGAACTCCATCTGTACTTTTTTCTATTTCATATCTTAAAAGTTCTTTTTCAGATGAAATAACCCATTTCAAAATACTTTTGTTATCTGGCAATAATCTTCCGTTAAATGATACCAGGCTGTTTTCCAAAGCAGGTGGGCAGGTTATTAAACTTAGCTTGATGGAGTTGCCATCTGTAAATGCACAACCGGAACTGGCCAGGTTCGCATTTGATGTGGCAACTACTACCCGGTATAGGTGGCCACTATCTGCAGCATAGGATATAAACTGGGGGTAGTTTGTAACGAACTGGTAGTAGCCATTCACCAGCGTGGGTGATATCGACCCTGTTGTTGGCGTAGGCGGGGTGCCCCAGCTAACTCCATTGTCCGTGCTTCTTTCCCATTTGTACGAAGAGTAATTCGGGTTATAGCTATACCTGACTGTATCAGATAAATCAGTTACCGCCCCGTTTTTACAACCTAAGAAAATGGGCTTAAAGTTGAAATTCATAGATGGGCCGCAGGTGCCTAAAGCAACGTCATCCATCGCCCAATCGTTTCCACCGCCACCGGGTGCATTATTGCGAATAGATATCGTTGCATTGGTTTGGCCCGGACCCGTTTTAAATACAAATCCTTTTTTTTGCCAGCCCACGGTATCCAATTGCCCGGTGGAATAAATATCAAGTCCATTGATTGAAAAGGCAAGGTTGGGTAAGGCACCGGGGTTATATTGCGAAACACTATTAGAATCTATCCCGCATCTTTTGCAAATATTCCGGAGCCAGGCAGAAAATTCATAGTAGGTATCCGGGCAGAGCCCGGTCACATTTTGACGGTAAGCTTCACTGGTTACCACATCCGAATTTACAACCAGCATGTAGCCTCCGCTACTTCCCGGAGTTGCCGCAAGATTGCCCGTGCTGGTATTGGTGCCGGTATGGTCGCCAATAATATCCCAGAAACCACCATGCATTCTTTTATCGCAGCTATCATTTACAGGAATCGGACCGGCCGGAATGTTGCAGTTTGGCTGCATCCGGGCATTAAAATTTATTCCTCCTGCGGGGCTAAGATTATTTACGAAACTATAATTTCCGTCTCCGATTGATACGGATCTGCTTAATAATTTATAGTCATAGTTGGGTATGGAAAATGCCGGCCCTGCTACCCTGTTTTGTGTATTGCCCAGGTCGAAAGTGCCTCCATATTCTGAAGCCAGGTTAGCGCCCAAAGCATTTCCACATAATCCGGAAGCATTGTTATCACTGATAAGGATTTTATATGGAGTGGCATTAATGACAGTATCGGCGCCACTACTTGTTTTCCTGTATACAAATTTACCTATTCCCAAAACAATAGTATCACCGGCAGCACCGGTAACCTGTACCCTGAACGCAGTAGTAATCAAAAGCCCCCCAAATAACTGTGGTTTATACCTGCTGCCGCCAGATCCAATCCTGGCATTTCCTGCACCGGTGATATTAGTTAAGGTGCCTTCATTTCCGGCTGTAGGTATTCCCGGGGCAACGAGATTGTGTTGCCCGATATTTATCCTTACCTGGTACCTGCCGCTGCCAGGCGCAGCTACATAAGTGGCGGGGTCATCTGATGCAGCCAGTGTATATTTTCTAAAAGTAATTCCTTCGTTGGTAATTAAACGAAGCGAGTCGGCGGTACCGGTAAGCATCGCTGTTTTCAATGGAACGCTATCAAAATAACGCATCCTGTAAAGTGTATTGGAACTACCCGAATTATATGTGCCCGCAAAAAAATAGGTGGTCCTTATTTCAAGCGTATCACCGGTTTGCACTACGCCACCGGTATTTCTTTTAGATACATTTACATAGCTGTTTCCTGCACCTAAAATCGGGTTACGCTGACCATACGATGATTCCGCAAGGAGAAATAAAAATATGGATATGGCAAAAAGTAATGCCCTAAAGAAAGGTATAGATTTTTTCATATAAAGGATTCTTTTTTTCAGGGAATTGGATTTTTAAATGTGTTATTTTCTTCCATCCTTGTTAAAATGAGCTCTTTTTCGACAAGGATAACGAAAGATGCCTACAATTTATTTTGTACAGATTATATAGCGTTGAATACTTTTTGCGTTTATACGTCGTTTATATTTTCAGTGTTTTAATTTCTAAATCATCCTAAGCAAAAGACCGTAGGATTACTACGTGTTTTTTCTATCCAAAATCCTGATGCATGAAAAAAGGTTTACTTCTTTCTATCGTACTTATTACAGCAGTTATTTACAATTCTTTCGCACAATGGCAAACACCGGTTGCAAGTGAAAGCTTTTCTTCCAAACGGGTAATCAATTCATCACCCTTGCGCAATCCTTTTGCCATGGTGATGGGGCCTGATGATTCACTGTGGGTAACAGAAAGGCGCGGCTACGTAATGCGGGTAAATAAATTAAATGGCGGTATGACACAGTTATTGGATATTAAAAACCTGGTAAAGTTTACCGTGTCTACCAGCACTCCTTATACCTCTGCGGCAGGTGCTACTTCTGCTTACACATCAGCCGCCGGTGCCACTTCTGCCGGAACGGTAATAACAGTAACCAGTACCACTAATCTTTCTGTAGGTATGCAGGTTTCTATCACTGCCGGCGCAGGAGCTTTTGCAGCTAATACTACTGTTACAGCAATTACAAGCAGCACCAAATTTTCAGTGTCTGCAACACCCACCACAGCATTGTCAGGCGGGGCAACGGTTGTAAGAGGAGTTGGGAATATTATTACTGTAGGCAGTACCACTAACTTACAGGTAGGCATGACCGTATTTGTAACTGCAGGTGTTGGTGCCTTTCCGGTTAATACAACCGTTACCAGCATCACCAGTTCAACTAAATTTGTAGTATCTGCTATGCCCACCACGCATTTATCCGGTGGTGCATCTGTAGTTAAGGTGATCAATGTAACAGGCATCTCCCAGGATGGAATGTTTGGCATAGCCCTGCATCCCGAGCTAAATAAGGGAACAGGGAAGGATTCTGTTTACCTTGCCTATTGCTACGATTCATCGGGGTTTAGAAGAGTAAAAGTGGTGGCATACAAATATAACAGGGCGGTACCTTCTTTAACAGGTGAAACGGTTTTGCTGAGAGGCATCTGGGGCAGTAATGATCACAATGGTGGCAGGCTGGTTATTGGCAATTTCGGAACAACCGGTTCCCCGGATTTCAAATTGGTATATACAGTGGGCGATAAAGGTTCCAACCAGTTTTCGAACGCATGCGATACCATCGAATCTCAATACACACCCACTGCGGCCCAAATGGCAGTTGGTGATATTCACCGGTATAATGGTAAAATACTTCGCATCAACCTTAATGGTTCTATACCCTCCGACAACCCATTAATCAATGGCGTTCGATCGCATGTATGGACTTATGGCCATCGCAACCCACAGGGATTGACGTTTGAAAAGAAAGCAAATCTTCCGCTGGAGGTTTTACCGGGCGGTAAATTATATGAATCAGAACAGGGGCCTGCCACCAATGATGAAATCAATATTATTGATGGAACTAAAAACAATTATGGCTGGCCCAGGGTAGCTGGAAAAAAAGACAATAACTGGTACCGTTATTACCAATGGTCAAATGGAAGCTGTGGGTCTTATGGAGGAGAGTGTTCTTCCAATCAAACAGCATCGCCCCTTACTGAAAGTACCTTCACCGATCCAAAACTAACTGATCCTATTTTTGACCTCTACGCAGGTACACCTTCAGGTGGTACCAGTTGCAACTGGCTGGCATATCCTACCATTGCGCCCAGCAGCGTAATTCATTATCCATTTACTAATAAAATTCCCGGTTGGGATAATTGCTTACTGATTACAACATTGAAAACAAGTTCGGTATTTCGGCTAAAGTTAAATGCTGCAGGAACCGCACCTGCATTAACAACGGGTGCTACCGGTTCAGATTCGGTTGTTCAGTATTTTAAATTTCCGGGGGCACTAAATCGTTACAGGGATATTGCTTTGGGAAATGATGGCACTACTTTCTATCTTTTAACGGATAGTGTGGGTACTACATCAGGGCCTTCTGCAGGTGCAGCAGGCGTTACAGATGCAGGGAGAATATTGGAGTTTATTTACTTAGGAACAATACTGGCTACCGGAAACGACCCGGTACGGCAGGCGGTAAACAGAACGGATTTTAAGATATATCCAAATCCTGTATCGGAAATACTAACGGTAGAAAGCAAGCGAAATGTAGCGAAGCCATTGCATTACCAGTTATTTGACGCCGCGGGCAAATTATTGTTAATGGGAAAAAGCAGTAAAGACAAATTTGAAGTTAATGTAAAAGCGCTGCAGCGTGGCATGTATATATTGAAAGTGTACAACGGGTATGAAATAATGGTGGCAACAGAAAAAATTGTAATCAACTAATAAGCCTTCCCTAACCAGCAATAAAAAAAGAGGTGCCCGCAAAGGCATCTCTTTTTGTTTATTGAATGAATGTGATTTTTAATCAATCTTGCCAACCATATTGGCAGGTATTACCCATGCATCAAATTCTTCCGGCGTAACGTAACCCAATTTAACCGCCATTTCTTTTAGGGTGGTTCCTTCTTTATGCGCTTTCTGGGCAATCTCGGCTGCCTTGTAATAACCAATCTTTGTATTGAGTGAGGTTACCAGCATCAGGCTATTATCAACATGTTTTTTGATATTGGCTTCAATAGGCGCTAACCCAATGGCACATTTATCATTGAATGAAACACAGCCATCACCAATTAGCCGGGCGCTGTGTAAAAAATTATAAATCATTACCGGTTTAAATACATTTAATTCAAAATGCCCCATACTGCCGCCAATGCCAATGGTAACATCATTACCCATTACCTGTGCGGCAATCATGGTAAGTGCTTCGCATTGGGTAGGGTTTACCTTGCCTGGCATGATAGAAGAGCCGGGTTCATTATCCGGAATGAAAATTTCGCCGATACCAGACCGTGGGCCGGAAGATAACATGCGGATATCATTGGCAATTTTCATCAGGCTTACCGCAACTGTTTTTAATGCTCCATGTGCTTCTACTATAGCATCATGTGCTGCCAATGCTTCAAATTTATTTTCTGCTGTAATGAATGGAAGGCCTGTAAGTGTTGCAATATGTTTGGCTACATTTTCAGAATAACCATCCGGGGTATTAATGCCGGTGCCAACAGCAGTACCACCCAATGCCAGTTCGCTTAAATGAGCCAGTGTATTTTTGATGGCTTTTAATCCATGGTTCAGTTGTGATACATACCCGCTGAATTCCTGTCCCACAGTTAGCGGAGTGGCATCCATAAAATGCGTACGGCCAATTTTTACCACTTTCATAAATTCCTTGCTTTTGGCAGCCAAAGTATCCCTTAATTTTTCAATACCGGGGATAGTGGTTTCCATCAAAATTTTATAGGCCGCAATATGCATGGCCGTTGGGAAAGTATCATTGCTCGATTGTGATTTGTTTACATCATCATTGGGATGCAAAAACTTTTCTTTGTCATCCAGTTTGCCGCCATTGAGTACATGGCCCCGGTATGCCACCACTTCGTTTACATTCATATTGCTTTGGGTACCACTGCCCGTTTGCCATACTACCAGGGGAAACCATTCGTTTAATTTATCGTCTAATATCTCTTCACACACAGTGCCGATCAACTCCGCTTTTTCTTTGGATAATACTCCTGCATCCAGGTTGGTTAAAGCGGCTGCTTTTTTTAGGTATGCAAAAGCTTTAATAATTTCTTTAGGCATTTTATTAATGTCCTGTGCAATCTTAAAATTATCAATACTACGTTGGGTTTGTGCACCGTAGTAAGCATCCACCGGTACATTTACTTCACCCATGGTATCTTTTTCTATTCTGTATTCCATATGACTAAGTTTTTATTGTTTAAAATTCGCCGCAAAGTTAATTATTGCATCACGAAATATGCGCCTTTTATTATTAATAGCTGTCTTTTCGTCAAAATAATAAAATGCTTATTTTAATTGCTTTTAGTTTTATCGCCAACCTGTTTTTATCTATCTTAGAAGGATAATTACTGTTGCCTTACTATTTCACACAAACAGGAGGCTTTAACCCGGGTGGTGGATCCTTTTTAAAAATGCATATTCCGCCTTTGGTGAATCGATTTGTATTAAGCCGGCAGTATAAATAGCCCTAAAAAAGGTAATAAAATTTAAAAACCAATTGTATGAACAGGCGTGAATTTGTAAAATATGCATCATCCCTTACTATCTTATTAGCCAACGGGAATATGCTTAAGGCGAATGAAATGGATCTGGAAGAATGGGGGAAACGAAAAATAAAACTACGTTTTGTAATTGCTTCTGATGGTCACTATGGCCAGAAGGACACGGACTATGAAAAGTATTTTGCAACATTGGTCAGCCGTATTAATGAGGAGCATACTAAAAAGCCGTTTGCATTTTGTATGATCAACGGTGATATCATTCATGATGATAAAAATTATTTTCCGGCAGCTAAAAAAGCCCTTGATCTGCTTAGCCCGAAATATTATGTGAGCCAGGGAAACCATGATCATGTATCCCCGGCGGAATGGGAAACGATCTGGAACATGCCCGTTAATCTTGATTTTACCATTAAAGAAAATACTTTTTTAATCGCAACCACGTCAAACGAAAAGGGCGTTTATTTATGCCCCGATACCAGTTGGATGGCGGAGCAATTAGAAAAGCATCATCGTCAAAAAAATGTGCTTGTTTTTATACATATCAACCCAGGCAAGCAAACGAAGTTTGGAGTAGATTGCCCGGCACTATTTGAATTATTTGCAAAGCATAAAAATGTTAGGGCCGTATTTAACGGGCATGATCATGATGAGGAAGGTATTAAAATGAAGAACGATATACCTTTTATTTTTGATGCGCATTTTGGTGGCAACTGGGGCACGGCCTATCGTGGATTCAGGGTGGTGGAATTGCTGAAGGATAATTCAATAGCCACTTATATCATGAATCCATTTGAAAAAATTAATGAAGCCATTGTTTAAATGATTTAATGTATGAAAAAATATTTTCCGGCAGTAAGCATCCTGCTATTGAGTGTACAGTTACTCACTGCGCAATTGCCAAAGCCCACCAGGCAACAAGTGCAGTGGCACGATATGGAGTTTTATATCTTCACTCATTTTGGCCCTAATACATTTACAGATAAAGAATGGGGAGAAGGTACAGAAAAAGAAGAAGTATTCAACCCAACCAATCTGGATTGTATGCAATGGTGCAGGGTAGCAAAAGCAGCGGGTGCCACGGGCATCATCATTACCGCCAAACACCATGATGGGTTTTGCCTGTGGCCAAGTCAATTTTCTAAACACACAGTAAGAGAAAGTAAATGGAAAAATGGAAGGGGTGATGTATTAAAAGAATTATCATCGGCGTGTAAAGCATTGGGATTAAAATTTGGTGTGTACATTTCGCCGTGGGATAGAAATCATCCTGATTATGGCACCGAAAAATACAACGATGTATTTGTAAATATGATGACGGAAATTTTTAAGCAGTATGGCCCTATTTTGGAACTGTGGTGGGATGGTGCAAATGGTGAAGGGCCAAATGGAAAAAAGCAGGTGTATGACTGGGACCGGTTTAAGAAAACAGTCAACAAGCTTTCTCCCAATACCGTCATCTTCAGCGATGTTGGTCCGCACATCAGGTGGGTAGGAAATGAAAGAGGAATAGCCGGCGAAACAAACTGGAATACCCTGGATACCATTGGCTTTAGCGCCGGGTTGGGTGCTCCGCATACGGATACACTCAACAGGGGAAATGTAAATGGTAAAACCTGGATTCCTGCCGAGTGTGATGTAAGTATCAGGCCCGGCTGGTTTTATCATCAGGAAGAAGATGCTAAAGTAAAATCACCGGCGCAGCTATTTGATCTGTATTTAAAATCTGTGGGCAGGGGAGCAACCTTGTTATTG
>JANPIJ010000007.1:0-14432 GCA_031424955.1 Ferruginibacter sp.
CTTAAAATAAAACACAAAAGCCCCGAACCATCAGGGATCGGGGCTTTTGGCTATACGCTGTTCAACATTTAGTCGTATAGCCGACAAGCCCCCAAAATTAAAATCACTTAAAATAAAACACAAAAGCCCCGAACCATCAGGGATCGGGGCTTTTGGCTATACGCTGTTCAGCGACACCGGGGCTTAGGAGGTTTTGTAGAATTCATACGAAGCCCACCTGTTGATTTCAGGAGGGTTTTGTGCAGGCAATTTGTGTATTGTATGAGTGTGCAATGCTGTTTGCACATAGGTTCCCTTACCCAAATTCATTGACAGTGGCTGCTTTTTTGTTTTCGTAAACGGTTGTTTTATTATAGGTCTGTTCAATTACCTGTTTTGTTCATTGGTGGTGATGCCCCCCCCCGTTCCGGTAAGGACTGGCTTTATTTTTTGTTTTACTCCTGCTTAAGTCTTTTATGTTTACCAGGCGGCCGTTGTGGTTTAAGTAACTCTCTATTCTTTCCATTTTACCTTCTTTACATGTTGGGCAGAGCGTATAATCTTTACCCGTGCGTTGCAGCATTTGCAAGCTAAAGGGGATGATTACTTTAGGCATGGGTGCGGGCAGGTTTAATTGCTGGTGGATGGCTGCTATGCGTTTGTTTTTGCCATTGTGTGACAGGTAGCCGCCATGCCGTATTTTGACAAAACCCATGGGTAGTATATGCTGCTCAAATCTTCTGGCGAATTCTTCATGGCTTAAGGGCATTTCCTTTTGCTTTTTTCCATCTGCATAGTCCTTGTAAGTAAAGGTTATTGTGGTGTGGGTAATTTCCTTAATACGGTGAACTGTGATGGCTGTTTTGTGCGTGTACCTGCCTAAATATTCCAGTATTTGTGCAGGCCCGCCAAAAGGTGCATTGGCATGTACATTCCACCGTATGGTGGACAGTTTGTCTATGGTGATTTTTAAGGCGGTTGGATCGGCTGTTTTTAATTTCTGCCGATCCAGCAAGGTTTGCAGTTTTTTTAAAAAATACAATTTGTATTCCTTTTCCATTGCAGGCTTTGGAAACAGGTAATTGCCATTGGCACGTTTTTCTTTTACCCAATTACCAACGGCATTGATACCGCCACCGCTTACGATACAATATATGTGCGGATGAAAACTTAAATCCTGTCCGTTGGTATGCAGGATGCTTACGATACCCGGTTTGCCGCCCAGCCATTTTTTATCAGCACTCAGCTTATTGATGGTATGATGGCTCGCATCAAACAACAAATTAAAGAGGGCTGCCCTGTTGCCCATTACCAAAGAGCGTAGCTCTTGTGGCAGGGTAAATACCAGGTGGTAATAAGTGGTGGGTAATAGTTCGCTCATCCTGTCCTGCAGCCACTGTTCTTTTTTTAATCCGCCACAATTGGGACAATGCCTGTCGCCACAGCTATGGTATTGATACTGCTCATTACTGCAACTGCTTTTATTACATTTTAAACGATGTACACCAATGCCTGCGGTATGGCATACCCGCAGTCGGCTAAGGATTGCACGGCTGTATGGATTAAAATTTTCAACGCACGAGTTACCAAATATTTTTTGTTGTAACAATTGTCTTATCTCACTGAGGGTTTGCTGTTCCATCGCTACCTCCCAATAATTTATCCATGGGCGATACAATGCCAAACTGCGTATGCTGCTGCAAATGCAAATACACCATCGTCGTTTCAATTTTACTATGGCCCAGCAAGGTTTTTATTACGTGAATGTTGCTGCCATTATCCAGCATGTGCGTAGCAAAGCTATGGCGCAGGGTGTGGGAGGTATATCCTTTTGATGTAAAGCCTGCTTTTTTCATGGCACCCGTTACTACCAGTTGCAGGCTCCTGGGATGGAAGGCTTTTCCGGTTTGGCGGCTGGTAAATAAAAATTGTTCGGGTCTTTTTGCAGCTACATAATACTCCCTTAATTTATCTAATAAATTACCGGCCAATAGAGTGTACCTGTCTTTTGCTCCCTTACCCTGTACTACTTTTATTCGCTTAGCAGCACTCTCAATATCGGGTATGCACAAAGCAGCTACTTCGCTTATCCGTAAGCCACTGCCATAGAGCAAGCCTACTACAAAATACTCTTTTAAAGTAAGCGGTGCTGCAAACAGTTGTGTTACCTCTTGCTGGCTCATAATATTGGGCAGGGTAAACTGCTTTTGAGGGTACAAGGCACTGGGCAATACATAGGGCATTTTTATTACCTGCTTATAAAAGAAAGCACAGGCACTGGCTACACTCCGGCACTTGGCCCGACCTACCTCGTGCACCGTTTTTATAAACACAATATATTGCTCAATATCCGACTGCGTAATGTCGGCAACTGCTTTGTGATTGAGGTACTTAAATAGGGTCTGCTGAAAAACAAATATATCCAGTAAAGTCAATAGTTTTCGGGAGATTTATGCTAACCAAGTGCAAGCAAAAATGGCAAAAGCTCTCAAAACCCGTGCATCGAAGCAGCGTTATATTAGCCCTAATCAACCAACGTTAGTCGGATTTGAATCTCCTTTTTCAAAAAATTTAAAAGCCGGCAACCGCTGGGTTACTTTAGCACACGCGATTCCATGGGATGCGTTGGTAAATATTTATCAAAAACAGATGAATAATAGCCAGACTGGTGCAGATGGCATTAATCCACGTGTGGTGATTGGTTCACTGATCATTAAACACCTTTGCGATTTAAGTGATCGGGAGACCGTACTGCAAATACAAGAGAACATGTACATGCAATACTTTATAGGGTTTAGCAGTTTTAGCGATGAGGAACCTTTTGATCCGTCTCTTTTTGTGGAGTTTAGAAAGAGATTAGGCATGGAACAAATCAATTCAATTAATGAGAAGATACTGCAGTTGTACACTCAGAAAAACGAAACACTTATTAAAGGGAAAGTGGAGCCACCACCTCCATTGCCAACTGCAACAGAGGATTCGTTGATACCAATAACAATCAATCCGCCTGCTGCTGTAATAACGCATGCAGGAAAATTAATAGTCGATGCGACGGCCTGTCCACAGGATATCAGTTATCCCACTGATTTAAATCTGCTTAATGATTCCAGGGAGAAATCAGAAGAACTGATAGATTTATTATACATCCCATCCAGGCATACAAAGAAGCCCAGAACATATAGAGAAATCGCCAGGAAGGCATATTTAAAAATCGCCCAAAAGAAAAAGAAATCTAAAAAAGAAATACGAAGTGCTATTAGAAGGCAGTTGTGTTTTTTAAAAAGAAATATCAAAAGCATTCATACGCTGTTAGAGGGTTATGATGCAATCCCTTTTGATCGTCATCAATACAAATATTTTCTGATAATCCAAACGCTGTATGATCAACAGGCACTAATGTTTCAGCAAAAAATCCACAGCGTGGAGCATAGGATAGTTAGTATTGATCAACCTCATGTACGCCCAATTGTTAGAGGGAAAATGAATGCCAATGTAGAATTTGGAGCTAAAATACAAGTAAGCCTCATGCAAGGCTTTGCTTTTATGGAAGAATTATCATGGGATGCATTCAATGAAGGCACCCGCTTAATGAAAACAATAGACCAATACAAAGCCAGGTTAGGATATTACCCCAAAGAGGTATTGGTAGACAAAATATATTGTACGCGGGTAAACAGGGCCAGTCTCAAAGAGCTGGGAATAACGCTGGTGGGTAAACCACTCGGGAGACCAAAGGCAATGAAAAATCATATAAGACCTGGCGAACGAAATCCAATTGAGGGAAAGTTTGGGCAAGCTAAAACTGCATACGGGTTGAACCGGATAAAAGCAAGGCTTCAACAAACGAGTGAATCTTGGATTGCCACCATCATTATGGTACTGAACCTGGTTAAATTAACCGGGCAGGTACTTTATTGCACTTGGATGAGGTATTTTACTGACCCAGCAAGGGATGCAAAAAATGAAATCGGGCAGGGGTGTCGGGGAATCGGAAAAATTTTTGAAATAAAAAGCGTGGCTTACTTATTCAGCAGCCCCTAAATAACAAAATCATTTCTGCCGCATAGTTTTTTACGGTTCCTCTACCCTTGTCTTGTATTAACAATACCTGGCGAAGTTTTTCAATCCAGATTACTGCATCGGCATTTAATGTTTTAACCGAAATTTCATGCTGTTTCATTTTTGTATATATTTGATGAACAACAAAAATGAAGCTTTACTGATTCAATGAGGGGTAGCGTTTACGGAAGAGCCCACCGCAGGTGTTGCTTGAACATCGGTTTTGCAAAAGTTTGGCAGGACATTGTAACTTCAGCTACAGTTCACTATCAGCTTTGGTTTGGGGCTTGACTCTTTCTAAAAAGCTTTTCGGTAATTTCATAATCACGTTTCAAATCATCATTGCCGCTGGGCAGACGAATTTCAAATTCCAAACCTTCGCAAAGCCGTAACGTTGGGCGAAATGTTCTGGGCAGACTATAAATTCAAGAGATAATTCGTATTTTTATTGAAATAACAGGACATGACTTACACCGAAAAGCATTTAGTGGAAACATATTCAGGATTATTTGAGGGTTTAAGTTCTTTAAGCAAAATTGAGCTTATAGAAAAACTTTCAAAGTCTTTGAAAAAGGAAAAGAAGAGTAAAACTGAAAATTTCTATTCCTCGTTTGGAGCGTTTGACTCCACAAAATCAGCAGAAGAAATCATCAAAGACATTCGATCAAGTAGAAAATTTAGAAAAAAAGAAATCCAATTCTAATGCAATATTTACTTGACACTAACATTTGTGTTTTCTTCCTTCGTGGTAAATTTAATCTAGACGAATTAATTAAGGAAAAAGGAAGAGAGAATTGCTTCATATCTGAAATTACAGTTGCAGAACTTCGCTATGGAGCTGAAAATAGTGCTGATCCTGTTAAATCTCATAAATCAGTTGACATTTTTTTAAGTGGACTTTCTATAATTCCTATGTTTGGCTCAATAAGACGCTATGCCAAAGAAAAAGTTCGTCTAAGAAAAATAGGCAAGCCAATTCATGACGAGTTTGACCTCATGATTGGGGTTACCGCAATTGAAAATAAACTTACATTAGTCACTGACAATCTCAAAGATTTTGAACGTTTAGACGGAATTAAAATTGAGAATTGGTTTAAACGAAAATAACAATTCGCCCAACATCACATTTACAAAATGCGGGGCAGGACATCGTTACTTCAGCTGTAACTCGCTATCAGCTTTAGTTTGGGGCTAGACTCATTCTAAAATACTCGTCAATAATTTTATCATCAACATTTTAAAAAACATTTCCACTGGGCAGACGAATTTCAATTACCCCGCACTTCGTAAATGTGTAACGTTGGTAGCAATTTTAGTGAGACACTTCAAATATCATAGACACAGACGAAATATATTTAGTAAATGAGAAAAATAATAAGACCAGTTTTATTGCCTCTTTGGTGGCAAGACCTTTTAGTAGCAATACCACGAATCGTTTGTGGTTATTTATTGACTTCAAACTTTGGTGCAGACAAATTTGGCTTACCCTGGTCACCAGCAGATAAAAATTTAGGATTGTTTGAAATTGCATTTTGGTTTCCAGGTGACGTTGCTCATTATGGAGGAATTTTTGCACAGTTCCCAATATTTTTTGCTTGGATGGCAGGATTTAGTGAAGCAGTTGGTGGAATTTTCTTTTTATTGGGTCTTCAAACACGAATTGCCTCATTTCTAATTTTAACGACAATGCTTGGAGCAATTTTTTTACAACAAATTCAGCAAGGAATGTGGAATACTTTGCCAGCACTTGGTTTTTTATGGGTTAGTCTATACACCTTGACACTTGGGTCCGGACGTTTTGGAATTGACTATTTAATCTCTAAAAAAAAGGAAGAATGAAAAACAATAAATTACTCATTATAACAATCGCTATTCTTTCTTTTACAAATTGTGTTCAAAAATCAAGCAAAAAAACAATCATAGTAAAATTGAATGTTGAAGGAATGAAAAATATTCAATCAGTTGGAATTCGTGGCAATGAAAAACCTTTAAGTTGGGATTATGATATGGAATTAAAGCCTATCATCAAGGACACATTATACGTTGCGACTTTTTCTTTAGTGACAGGATATAAATTTACGGAAGCAAAATTTACTGTAAATGGACAATTTGAACTAAATGAAAGTGATAACAGAAAAATCATTTTTAGCGACAAGGATACGACTGTCTACGAAGCAAAGTTTGACGTTTTCAAGAAATAAAAACTGCTACCAACAGTGCAAGGGGGCTTCGACAAAAGTTGCAGTTTCTTAATTTGAAGTTTCTACTCAATAAATTTATTACACCTTTTTGGCTGGACCACTTTATTTAATTTGCTACAGGTTTTGTTACGGCATTTATTTTGGCGGCGGTGCTGTGGCAGGACAAAGTAACTTTCTGCTGTGGCAAACTGGTTTTATGTTTTATTTCAGTTACTACTTTTTAGTTTTTGCTTTCTCCCTTTTTTGTTGCTGTGGGGTTGGACAATGAGCTGAAGCCTCTGCACTTTTTGGTTGCTGCCGGCTTTCACTTTTTTTGTTTGCCATTTTCATTTCATACCGTAACTCAAGGTGTATTTGTCTTTCAGCTACAGTTTTGCTGCTGGACGGTTGGCAGTTTACTTTTTAGCTAGGTTGATGTTTATTTCATACCGTGGTTTACAGTGCGTTGCGTATGAGTTACAGTTTTCGGTAAACACAGTTAATTTATTTGTAGCAATAATTTTTACGATAGCAAAAAGTAACAGCTTTTATGCACCCAGTTTTTAAATGCTCAAGCATCTTTCGTTTCTAAATTCATTGCTGTCTTTGTTTTTTTTGTTACAGCTTTTGGGTAACTCCCTGCACCTTACATCGGTTTTGCAAAAGTTTGGCAGGACATTGTGACTTCGGCTGCAGTTCGCTATCGGCTTTGGTTTGGGGCTTGACTCTTTCTAAGTATCTTTTTGATAATTTCATCATCATATTTCCAATCGGCATTGCCACCTGGCAGACAAATTTCAAATTCCAAACCTTCGCAAAGCCGTACCGGGCTACCGTATTTACAGGGCCTGGCTGGAGCCAGGGGATGATTGCGCATATCTGGTCCAGTGATAATTTCCTGGTACTGGATCCTGCAAGCGGCATCGATACCAACGGCACGCTGAAATCTACCAGGTATAATGATTTTGGCAATTTAAGATGGCTGGGAAATAAAAAAGGTTCCATCGATTTATTTAGCAATGTAAATGCTGATAAATGGTATTGTGTTATTGGCCATGCAAAACTTGATACTCCTGGCCTGTCAGACGGTGTTTTTGAATTTTGGATAGATGACAAATTGCAGGCAGGTTCTTACCACATCAACTGGCATGGCAACCGGAATGCGGATGCTAAAAACTATATGATCAATGCGGTGTTTTTTGAAAACTACTGGAATAATGGCTCACCTAAATTGCAGGAGCGTTACTTCGATAATATACTGATCTCTTCAAAACCCATTCAATGTAACTGTAACGAATAAATGCCGGGAGGAATAACCAACCGCTGCTATCCGTATGACCATCGCAAACTTAAAATATGAAATATGCAGCCGGGGCTGACAACATACCAGCTTGTCAACCTGGCGTTGGCACGATTGCGATATTCATGTATGAATTTACTGCCCGCCCATATCACCGGCCATACATATATTCAAACAAAAAAAGGACTTTCTCATTGCCGGTATCTTAAACAATTCTTTAGGATTATAAACTACCTGTTACCTCAAGTTTAAAAAAAAGCCATATATTACTATCTTTATTACTATACCAATAACAAAAACCTTAATTGCCCATTTCGACAACACCGTTTTTTATCAATCCAATCCCTTGTAGAATAAGTTTATTTTCTTTATCATTAAATAACATCAATATGACAAATGTAGATTTGGTTAAGGAGTTATACTCCCACTTCGCAACTGGCAATGTGCCAGGTGTATTGGCTGGTTTTGATCCCGCAATTGAATGGCACGAATGCAAGGGTATGCCCTATGTAAATGGTGACGGTATTTTCACCGGGCCCGATGCGATCGTTACCAATATATTCATGAACCTGCCCGTTTATTTTGACGGATTCAATATTGCAGTAAGTGAAATATTTGGAGCAGATGATAAAGTAGTGATGATGGGCTATTACCTGGGAACGAACAAGGCAACCGGTAATCCTTTTAAAGCAAATGCAACCCATATATGGACAGTAAGCGATGGGAAGGTGACCCGTTTTTTCCAGGCAGCAGATACCACTACAGTTAACAGTTAAACACAAGATGGCTGCTTAAATTATGTATACCGGTATTGTGTGAAGTAAGTGAATATGGATGTAGCCAGTATACCTTACTTGCGGAAAATTTTCAATTCACTTTTAAAAATTTATTATAAACTACAGGAATTAGTTCCTGTAGTTTATAACCATTACGGTCGCTGTTTCCTAAAGTCCTGGCAAAACATTTACTACAACAAATCATTATTAATAAAAGCACCATGCCAAAACGTTTGCTTCCTGTTTTTGCCTTACTGGCATATTCATTATCTCCCAATATTGCTCAAAGCCAATCCAATTATAATACTGAAATAAAACAGGCCGCTGTTTCATTGGTTAATTCGTTTGATAAAATACAGCAGCGGTCGGCGCTACTTGCCTTCAATGATACCGCCAGGATACAATGGAATAACCTGCCGGTTGGCCTCAGAGCCAGGGCTGGCACCAGCATCGGCAATATGAGTGATGCGCAACGAAAGCTGGTTCATCGTATTCTTTCCGCATCGCTCAGTTCACAGGGCTATCTTAAAGCAACCGGCATCATGCACCTCGACAATTTGATCAACCATTATTATGACAGCCTCTATTACAAGAAAACAATTGATGATAATACCTATGGTTTTGTAAAATCCTTACTTTGGTCTCACCGCAATTATTACTTCGCGTTTTTTAGTCAGCCTGCCGATAGCGTATGGGGCTTTAAGCTGGAAGGGCATCACCTTTCTGTTAATTTCACTTTTGCAAATAATAAACTTTCGGTAACACCATTTTTTATAGGTACCGATCCGGCTGAATATCCCAATTCCGAATATGCGGGCTGGCGGGTACTTGGGGAAGAGGAAGACCTTGGTATTAAACTGGCACATTCCCTTTCACTTACTCAGCAAAAAAAAGCGGTCAGGAGTACAGCCGTTCCTCAAGACATTATCACTGCCGCGGAAAGCGGAAAACGCCTGGTGGAAAACTGGGGAATCCGGGCCTCGGAAATGACAAAGGAACAGCAGGCAATATTACAAGGCATTATCCGTGAATTTGTTTTCAACCTCAAATATGAAAAGGCCGTTACCGTATATGAACAGATTGTAAAAGCAGGAATTGATAAAATTTATTTTGGCTGGATTGGAGAATATGAAGAAAAAAAACCTCACTATTATATTTTGAATGGCCCCACATTTTTAATTGAATTTGATAATAACGGGGGCCCACGGAATAGTGCAAATCACATTCACGCTATCTGGAGAGAAAAAGGAAATGAGTATGGCGAAGATGTATTAAAGCAACATTATTTAACCAACCATCATTGAGGCACTTCTTCCTGCCATTTGCTAGCGCACGGCCTTCAAATGATAGCAGGAGTTTCAAACGCACCCGTCTTGAATCATGCTCTTTATTCACTTAGCTTTTGATTTCGTTTGCGCTGCATATGCTCCCGCAACTGCTGTTAAATCTCATGCGAAAACGAAAGCCATTAAATGAAAGGATAGCGCGGGAGAAATCCCGAAAAATAATTTCTGATTTTAATTATCTTGTTAAGCTAAAAAATATATAATATGGAAACTGCTGAAAAACTTAAGTCAATGGGTAGCTTCATCACTACCATCAGCGTTGTTGTGGGGATTGTAATAAGTGTAATGAATTTTAGAATTGCAAAAGAAAAAGAAGCCGAGTCAGGAAAGATTGAAGCGGCAAAACCCTTTTTAGAATTAAGGCAAAAACTATATTTAGAAGCCCTGAGCAATGCTTCTATTTTGGCATCAAAGGAACTGCATACCGAAGATGAAGTGGCAAAAGCAAAAAAAAGATTTGCCGAACTGTATTGGGGTGAATTAAGTTTAATAGAGGAAAGCAGTATTGAATCAACTATGATGGCTATTGCTGATGCTGAACATTTGACGGACTCCATTACGTCGACCCAGCAAAATGTATATGCTTTAGCCCATCACATGCGTGAATCACTTATCAATGCCTGGGGTATGGATACTGCCAAAGTTGGGAATGTAACCCGCTGATAAAAGGCTTTATAAGATCGGGAGATATAATCCTTTCTGCACAAAAACTTATGCAAGCCATTATCCACCCACCGGTATCCTTCATCAAAAATTACCCCCGGGTAGCGATGGTACTAAATCAATACAATAGATTCAGAACAAACTAAAATAGTTTTCCTATATTGCTATTGGGATTACCGGGATATTCCACTTACACTTTTATTCACCCGGGCACAACGCTGCAGAAAAAGACAAAACCTTATTTATCATCATTCAATTGTACACATGCAAAAAAAAAGAAGCGCATTAATTGCCGTACTGCTAATGCTTTCGGTGGGTAATTACTTTCGATTGACAGGTAATGAAAATATCAGGGCCGTTCAGTTTTTATCAATATTCGCTATTGGCGCATTGTCAGGCTTGTTAATCCATGAAGTGGTCAGTTTGCTAAGAACTAAAAACAATAACTAAAACATCAAACAGGCTAAACACCATTAATACCCAAACAATAAAATAAGAGCAGAACAAAATAAATTGGTGAAATTATATGACTCATTTACTTCCTAGCCATTCAATACATTTCATGCGAAAGCACTTCACGTTTTCATTATTGTGTATGCTGGCCGCGGGGTTCGTTTCAGCCCAATCACCTGATGTGCTGGCTATCAGAAAATACGGACAGGAAAATGCCGGCAATATCATCAGCGAATTTGTTACATTTCTTACTTTACCAAATGTTGCTGCTGCACCGGACGGCCTTCAAAAAAATGCAGCCTTCATTATGGCAATGATGGATAAACGGGGCATTCAAAAAGTACAATTATTAAATGCTTCCACTTCGGGTGCCGCTCCGGCGATATATGGTGAAGTGACCGTTCCGGGTGCAACAAAAACCCTTATTTTTTATGCCCACTATGATGGCCAGCCGGTTAATCCTGCCCAATGGGCAAAGGGGTTAGATCCGTTTCAGCCGAAGTTATTTTCAAATGCAATTGATAAGGGAGGAACCAATATTCCCTTTCCTGCAGACGGCAGGTATAATAACGACTGGAGAATATATGCCCGCAGCGCTTCTGATGATAAAGCAGGTGTCGACGCCATTCTAAATGCCTATGATGCCATTATAAAAAGCGGGCTATGGCCTGGCTGTAATCTTAAATTTTTCTTCGAAGGAGAAGAGGAAGCCGGTTCTACCCATTTGAATGAAATACTGGAAAAATACCGGCCCTTACTCCAGTCGGATCTTTGGATCATTTGTGACGGGCCGGTACACCAATCCGGGAAAAAACAAATTGCATTTGGAGTACGTGGCGATAGCCATCTCGATTTGACGGTGTATGCTGCAAAGCGGCCATTGCATAGCGGGCACTACGGAAACTGGTCGCCCAACCCAGCTATGATGCTGGCAAAATTATTGGCTTCCATGAAAGATGAAAATGGAAAAGTTACGATCAAAGGCTTTTACGATGATGTAATTGCTTTAAGCCCTTCTGAAAAAAAGGCCTTGCAGGAAGTACCTTCGGTGGATGCACAGATGAAAAAGGAACTGGGGATAAGTGCCGTAGAAATGCAGGGCCTGTCATTAAGTGAGGCAATCAATCAGCCATCACTAAACATCAATGGAATGCAGAGCGGTAATGTGGGTAAGCTGGCATCCAACCAAATACCAACTTATGCTACTGCGGTGATCGATTTAAGGCTCGTATTGGGTAACGACTGGAGGAGGCAGCAGCAAAAAGTAACCAGCCATATAAAAGCCCTGGGGTATTTTGTAACGGATCAGGAGCCTACCGATGAAGAAAGAAATAAATATGGAAAGATTATAAAAGTGATAGCCGGGGATAATGGTTATAATGCCCAGCGAACATCAATGGACTTACCCATTATTAAAAAGGTTGTTGCAGCGGTTAAAACTACTTCCGCCGATCAAATTGTATTGGTGCCAACGATGGGTGGAAGCCTTCCGCTATTTTTATTTGAAAAATACCTGGATGCTAAAACAGTTTCTGTTCCGATAGCCAACCACGATAATAACCAGCATGCTGAAAATGAAAATATCCGGATAGGTAATTTGTTTGATGGAATAGAAACGATGGGATCACTGATGCTGATAAAATAATTTTTGATCGGCTGTTCGTACAGTGTTTGGTAATGAAATTTCGTATAAAAATAAGGGACAAAAGCTACCCGCTGGCTTTGCAAAATCATTTTAATTTTATTATTCAACCATATCCGATGCGTTTCATTGCCTGTTTTATCCTAGCTGCTATTTTCAGTGCAAACCTTGATGCACAATCCTTATTCAGCCATGGCCGGCTAAAAGTTACCAGCGACGGTCATTATCTTCAATTTGCAGATGGCAAACCTTTTTTTTGGTTAGGCGATACCGGGTGGGAACTATTTCACCGCCTGAACCTGGCTGAAATAAAACAATACCTCGACAACCGTGCGGCAAAAGGTTTTACCATGATACAGGCAGTTGCACTGGCCGAATTTGATGGCCTGCGCAAACCAAATCAATATGGTGAATTACCTTTAAGAAATCTTGATCCAACACAACCAAACGACAAATACTTTACAATTTTAGACAGCGCCATTCACATGGCAAGGCAGCGGGATTTATTTGTAGGCTTGTTACCCACCTGGGGCGATAAGGTGACCAAACTATGGGGCGAAGGGCCGGTGGTTTTTGACAGTGCCAACGCCTACATATATGGCAAATGGATTGGCAACCGCTATAAAAAAGACCCTAACATTATCTGGATACTGGGAGGCGACCGGCCTGCTGTACAGGATGGCGATGACTGGCGCCCCATTTGGCGGGCCATGGCCAAAGGTATTATAGAAGCAACCAATCATCAATGCATCATTACCTATCACCCGTCGGGCGGCAACAATTCCTCCTCGCAATGGATACACAAAGAACCATGGCTGGATATCAATATGTTTCAATCGGGGCATGGTGGCGGACATGATGTTGCCTGCTGGGAATTAACACAAAGGGACTTTAATTATACCCCCACCAAACCAACGCTTGATGGTGAACCCAATTATGAAGACCATCCGGTTAATCCCTGGCCAAAGTGGAACCCGGAAAATGGGTACTACCGTGATTATGATGTACGCAAACAGTGTTACCGTTCGGTTTTTGCCGGAGCCTGTGGTGTCACTTACGGGCATCATGCGATATGGCAGTTTATGAATGCAAGGGAAGCAGCCATTAACTATCCTGACCGGGGATGGATGAATGCACTGGATCGCCCCGGAGCTTACCAGGTGGGGTATTTAAGAAAACTGATGGAGTCGGGGCCGCTGCTGAATCGCATAGCTGATAATTCAATCATCTTACAAGGACAGGGTGAAAAGGGTGAATTCATACAGGCATTTCGTTCTGTTGATAATAGTTATGCAATGATTTATTTACCCGTTGGAAAAACAATCACCGTAAACACAAAAAACATGGCGGGGCAAATTTCGGCGTGGTGGTTTAATCCAAAAAACGGAGGCTTAAATAAAGTAGATGACATGGTAAAAAAAGATGTAATGGAGTTTACCTCACCAACCCCTGGAATTGGTAATGATTGGGTGTTGATTTTGTATGAAGCTTCCAGGGGCTTCAAAGCCCCCTGGTCGAAAGTTTACAGGTGAATTGAATTAACCTCCCGGTACATTGTATAAGAGAACTGTAAATAATTATTTACACAAATCTATTTTGAATAAAAAGCCAATACGGCTTACAATGCACAACCTCCGTCAATTAAGAGTACACACCCTTCGGTAAACAGCACTGCCAACTTCGGTAAATAGCAGTACACAATTTCGGTAAATTAGAATACACAGTTGCTGTAATCAGGGATGCAAGATTCATTATCAATTGTTCCGGCTTTGCGGTTTCCGGTTTAAACTATAAACCGGCCGGCAAAAATTACCCCCAAAGCATTTTAGCAAAATTTTGAGGTTTTAAACAATAGGAACTGAACTTTTACAATTACAATTGTATCCATAAAATATATACCATGAAAACGATTAAACTATCTATAGCACTCAGCAAAGTCGTTGTGATTTACTTATTAACCGGGAAATATATGATAAGTAACGATATATTATAACAGGGAGTCCACTGCTATGTAGCAGTCCGGTTGATACTTTC
>JANPIJ010000008.1:0-42095 GCA_031424955.1 Ferruginibacter sp.
GTCAAATCTAACCCTTCTTTATTCTTAAATTTGAATCATACAAACAATTGGTAAAGCTCCCGGGTAATCTTTATGCGATGGCTAACGCCTCAGCGATAAAATTAATCTTACCGAAATCAAATGTAGCAGTAATAGCCATTCGGTCAAACTCCAAAATTACCCTTTGCTGTAAGTATATTAACCGTATGGGTTAACGCTATTTGCAAAGTATAAGCAGTACAACTCAACTCAAATGAGACAACATAAGTAACTTATAGGCGCAGGACTCCAGTCCTGTGTCTATAAGTTACTTATGTTAAAAAAATGCAACATAGCCAAAAACCGACAACTCAAAATATTGATAATTCATCCTTAACTTACTACCCGAAACTTAAAATACCCATACAAGATGCGTACACTACTATTGTTTATTTTTATCACTTGTTGTACACTGTTGCAAGCCAATGCCCAGTCAATAATATCCGGAACATTCAACCTTCGCTACGATAACCCTAAGGACTCGGGCAACCTTTGGAAAGACAGGGCACCTGTTGTGGTGTCGCTAATTCTGTTCCATGATTTTGATATATTGGGTACGCAGGAAGGATTGCGCAACCAGTTGGATGATATGCAGGCAGGATTGCCCGGGTATACTTTCTTTGGCGCAGGCCGGGATGATGGCAAATCAAAAGGAGAACATTCCGCAATCTTTTACAAAAAAGATAAATACCTGGTGTTGGACAGCGGCAATTTCTGGTTGTCGGAACATCCTGAAAAGTCAGGACCGGGCTGGGATGCCAACCTTAACCGCATTTGTTCCTGGTTAAAACTGAAAGACAAAAAGAGCAGGAAATTGTTCTATGTTTTCAATGTGCATTATGATCACCAGGGGGTGCAGGCACGCAAGGAAAGCAGCAAGCTGATATTGGCGAAGATCCAGGCAATAGCAGGGACAAACCCCGTAATGTTTACCGGCGATTTCAACGGTAATCACAAAAGCGAATGGTACCTTACTATCACTAACAGCCCGTTTTTAAAGGATGCATTTTTCCAGGCAAAAAATCCCTACCGGAACAACGGGAGTTTTAATAGCTTTCAGTCAAACAATCCCTCCAATGATATTATAGATCATATTTTTATTTCGAAGCAGTTTACAGTAAAACGGTACGGGATTCTTACGGATACCTATCATGGAAAATTCCCGTCCGATCATTTCCCCGTGCTGGCAGAATTGTCTTTTTAGTCAAATTTTATTTCCCGGAAAGCTGTTCAAAAAATTCAATTCAATACATATGAGCGATCATTCATCCATATTCCTATGCCGGTAATTTTTGATCATTGGCAAAAAAAGCCTGATTCGCAATAGTGCCCCTATCCAGGGAAGAACGGGCGTTTAGTTATATGATCCTTTTTTAATTGCAGAATATCGCCACAATCATATCTGCGCCCTATCTTTATACCTTTTACCTCTGTTGGTTCAGTCAATTAATTTTAATACGTACAAATCATACCATTTATACATGCAGGATACCACATTTTTCAGGCAATACCTTTCGCTGGTTTTATTATTCATTCCGGCTTTATTATTCGGAGCATTGCTTTTTATATTCATGAATCATTCAAAACTACAAATCACTAACCGGCTACCTTATTTACCCTGGCAGTTTTTTGCGATGGCGGTGTTTGGAACAATAGCAACCATTGGAGGCATACAAGACTGGAAATTCTACCGGGACCCGTTGAAATTGAAGATACTTAAAAAAGAAAGAGATGCAGAAGCAAAGGCACTTGGACTTGGTGGATTGCCCATGTTTATTTTAATGTGGTTTGCAATGATCAGCAATACTCCGGAAAACTTCCTCGTACCAATAATAGTGGTACTCATTTACACGGTTGCAGCCATTTGTTATGACGAATTTGTTTTTCATATCAAACGATGTGGCAAACTTGAAAACGGTTATCACCGGATGCTGGTATTTGGAAATGGAATAGCCTGGCTCGCCTGGTTTCACTTTATTTATTGCAAATGACCTACAAAGATTTGCTGAACCAAAGCAACACCCGGCTGAATAAAGCCCCGGATTATATTTCCGGTGTCTTTACAATGAATATATTTTCAACAGGTGCCAAATGGATGCATGAACGAATGAATGAAACCCGGGATACAAAAACAGCTTTCGATGAAGCAATCAATTTTGGTGGCTATGGCTTATTCAAGTATGGTACATGCATAGGCTCAATGCTGGTAGCAGCCTGGTTGTTGTGGCGGGTTCATATTCTGCTTACTCCCCTTTCGGTAATTGTATTCTATTTTGTTGAAGTGCATTTGCTGTTCCTGTTTCCGATATTGATAGATCGTAAATGCAACCCCATAATGTCGGGCATACAACAAACCTACAAAACAGGGGTATTAAAAGCGATGAGTATTGTAATCCCAATCAGTATTTTCATGATCTTTGGCTTATTCAACTTAAAGGCACCGTTCCGAAATTGGCACACCGGAAGCCTTGCCATTATAATCTGGTACCAACATGAAGTTAGCAATAGGGGCGAATGATCATTTTGAAGTAAGGCATGAACAATACCCCAGCGGCATTGCAGCCAGTTTCTCCATTTTGTATTTATCCGACCTTCACTTAAACAGGTTGGGCAAATCCATTATTTCAAAAATAATCACCAAAATCAATGAGCTTAATCCTGATATCATTTTATTGGGCGGTGATTATGTAGATTCCAGGAAACAACTGGTTTACCTGGATACCCTGTTGCAGGCTTTATCCAAACGAAAAAATGTTTTTGCCATCGCCGGTAATCATGACTACAGGTTTGGCATCAGTACAATCCGGCAAATAATGGAGGCTAATAATATTGGCTGGATCGAAAATGCTTCTGCCACAATTTCAATACATAACAGTACAATACAAATTGACGGCAGCAAGCCTTGCATCAAAAAAAGCAAGGCTGATTTCTCTATTTTATGTTTGCACCAGCCGGTTGACATCAAACGGTTTAAAGACCAGTATCAACTGGCATTTGCAGGTCATCTGCATGGTTGCCAGTTTGTTTTATGGCAAAATGATAAAGGCCTTTACCCCGGAAGATTTTTTTACAAATGGAACCTGCTTGAAAAAAGAGAGGGGAATTGCCGTTACTTTATCAGCAAGGGTATGGGCGATACCTTACCTGCAAGATATAATTGCGCTAAGGAGATGATATTTGTACAAGTAACCGGCAATAATACCAACAATCAATTATCTTAAAATACCCACACCTATGAAACTATTTTCACCCATTGCTTTGGCTGCCATCTATGGATTAGCCATCCGCTTATTATTTGGATTGTTTGGCGATATCATGGGGATTATGAGCCTTAGTTTTTTTGTACTTGGTCCGCTGGCCATTGGCTTTCTAACAGTGATATTTCTTCCACGTAAAAAACAAGTGAATAACAGTGCTGCTTTCTTTCTACCATGGCTTACCTGCCTGTTAATATTGCTGGTCACTATCGCGATACAAATAGAAGGCCTTATTTGCTGGCTGATGGCCTACCCCCTATTCGCTGTTGTGTCGGGATTGGGTGGCATCATTGCCAACAATATCCGGAAAAGAAAGTACGTGGACATTGATGACAGGGAAAATTATGACAAATGGACCGGGTCGGATAAACTCACCGTGTCGCTTGTCGTATTGATACCGGTTATTTTTGGAATAGGTGAAGGTGAAAGATTACTCAACAGGAAAGATATGATGGTAAGCAAATCGATTATCATCCACGCAGACCCGAAAAATGTTTGGTATGCGCTGGCAAATATCAATGATATAACACCTGGCGAAAATCGTAAAAGCGCCTCCGCCATAATGGGCTTTCCAAGACATATCAAAACTACCCTTGACACAATGGCTGTTGGTGGCAAGCGGAAAGCGATTTATGAAAAAGGATTGTACTTTGATGAAACCATTAGCCGCTGCGAGCCGGGCAAGTTGCTGGTGCTGAATATTAAAACAGATCCTGCCAACATCCCTCCAACAGTAATGGACGAACATATCATCATTGGTGGTAAACATGTAGATATATTGCAGGACGTTTATAGGCTGGAACAGTTGACTGGTGGCAATTGCAGGCTTACCCTGTCCAGCCACTTCTTTATTAACACCGCCTTTAACTGGTATTCGGGGATTTGGGCTAATTACCTGATGGGCGATATTTTGAAGGGTGAACTGAAGTTAGTGAAGGAAAGGGCGACAAGCTACAGCCCCAAATAGAAACAGGCTGCTATCTAACTGTCTAACCCAAGGCAAGTCTGCCGGGTTGCCGGTAATATTTAATCAATGATAGTCCAATCAAGTTATTTGATATAAAAAAAAAGAGGCAGCCGTTATTCTTTGCCAAACCGATTTATATTGTTAGCTTCCACGATCATTTTGAATGAAGCAGACAGCAAAGAAAAATGATGATAACGCTTTCTTTAAAATGAAATTAACATGCAGTTTTAAATTCAATATAAAAACGTTGGGTGTAACAAATATCCGGCATACGCAATCACCGGCCTGATAAAATCATTGTACAAATAATTCTCACCATCAGTCAACACTTCATTCATCACCAGGAAACAAATACCATATGAAACTCAAACACTTCGCCTTACACATTTCATTATTATTTTTTATCACCCAGGGCCTTTTTGCACAGGAAGAATATATCAGTGCCAATCAACAAATACCGGGGCATCCCCGGATATTGATGCTGAAAGGAGAAGAAGCAGCCATCAAAAAAACAATGGCGCTGGATGCCACCTGGATGAATGCACACCAGGCCATCATCGCTGAGTCAGACCGTTTGCTCACCATCGCCCCCATTGAAAGAATCCAGATCGGCCGCCGCCTGCTCGACAAGTCGAGGGAAGCCCTGCGCCGTATGTTAATGTTCTCTTATGCGTACCGAACCACCGGTGATCAAAAGTACCTGCAAAGAGCAGAAAAGGAATTGTTGGCCATCTCCAAATTCAGCGACTGGAACCCTTCTCATTTTTTAGATGTAGCGGAAATGACCATGGCCGTAGCGATCGGGTACGACTGGCTGCATGATCAACTCCCCGCTGAATCCAAAGCCATTATCAAAGAAGCCATTTTAAAAAAAGGGTTGGAGCCTTCGCTCAATTCAAAACACAATAGCTGGCTAAAAGCAGAACATAACTGGAACCAGGTATGCAATGCCGGTATGACCTATGGTGCAATGGCCATATACGAAGACGAGCCGGTACTGGCCAGGCAAATCATCAACCGTGCCATTGGTTCGATCGTGTTACCCATGAAAGATTTTGGACCAGATGGCGTATATCCCGAGGGGTATGGCTATTGGGGATATGGCACCAGCTTTAATGTACTTTTTATCAGCGCTATTGAAAAACTATTTGGAAAAGATTTTGGCTTGAATGAAATGCCGGGATTTTTAAAAACAGCAGCCTTTATGGAAAACATGACGGGGCCCTCCGGAAAACCTTTTAATTATTCAGATGCCGGTTCAAACGGTGGATTGCATCCTGCCATGTTTTGGCTGGCGGGTAAAGTAAATGACCCTTCGCTGTTATGGGTAGAACGCAGTTATTTAAAAACCATGGCTCCGGAACAAATGGTGAAGGACCGCTTGTTTACCACCATCATGCTGTGGAGCGGGGGGATGCAAATGGATAAAATCACCCCACCTGCCGGCAATATGTGGGTAGGTCATGGAAAGAACCCGGTTGCCATGATGCGCACTTCCTGGACGGATCCCAATGCGATTTATGTGGCCATGAAGGGCGGCTCTGTTTCGGTGAATCATGCGCACATGGATATTGGTTCCTTTATCATGGAAGCGGATGGGGTAAGATGGGCCATGGATTTTGGCATGCAGGAATATGAATCGCTGGAATCAAAGGGCATTCAATTATTTGGAAGAACCCAGGATGCACAGCGATGGACAGTATTTCGGTATACCAATCTTGTACACAATACACTTGCGATAAATAACCAGCACCAGGATGTTAAAGGCTTCGCACCAATCACCGGTTCCGGCAACATCCCATCCTTTATGAATGTAGTTACAGACCTCTCGGAAGTATACAAGCGTGAGCTAATGAAATCCAACCGCGGTATCGCCATTGTTGACAAAAGCTATGTGTTGGTAAGGGATGAACTGGAAACAGCCAGCAAAGAGAGCACCATTCGATGGACCATGCTCACCCCTGCCTCCGTAAAAATCATTGCACCCAACAAAGCGGAGCTTACCAAAGATGGCAAGAGGTTGATCCTTACGGTTCAGGTGCCTGCAAAAGTCACTATGAAGACATGGTCAACCGATCCGCCACATGACTACGACGCACCCAACCCCGGCACTACGCTCGTGGGGTTTGAAGTGACTGTACCGGCTAATACAAAGGTCGATTTGAATGTAACACTGGTACCGGGCAAGGCTGGATCTTCAAAATTAAAAAAGATAATGCTGCTGCAAAACTGGAATAAATAAATGACGGTTTACCCAGGTTAATTTTGGCAGAGAACAACTGTTGATTGTAAGGTTGTAGCCCACCCGATATTTATAATTCAACTAATTCACTATGATAAAGAATAAAACAAATCCTGAAGTTGACTTCTTTTTTGATAAAGCTAAAAAATGGCGGGAGGAATATGAGCAATTAAGAATTATTGTTCTTGATTGCGGTTTAACTGAAGAATTAAAGTGGGGCTGTCCCTGTTACACTTTTGAAAAAGCCAATATTGTTTTAATACATGGATTTAAAGAGTATTGTGCATTGCTTTTTATGAAAGGTGCATTATTGAAGGATCCTAAAACTATTCTCGTGCAACAAACAGAGAACGTGCAAGGGGCAAGGCAAATCAGGTTCACCAATGCCAGCGAAATAGTGAAGATTAAAACGATCATCAAAGCGTATATTAAAGAAGCCATTGAAGTAGAAAAAGCCGGTTTAAAAGTTGCGTTAAAAAAAACATCCGAATTCAACATGCCGGAAGAGTTTCAAACGACATTAGATGATTTGCCTGAATTGAAAACAGCATTTTATAAATTAACACCAGGCAGGCAAAGAGGATACCTGCTTCACTTTTCTTCACCCACGCAATCCAAAACACGGAAGGCAAGGATTGAAAAATGTTTGCAACAAATTCTCAACGGACAAGGTTTAAATGATTAGCAAAGAGAAGTTCCGGCCGCCAGCAAACTGACCCGGCTGTATTCAATTTCATTATCATGAGCAAGCACTTAATTATCCTGCTTTTCTGCATAGCACATGGCGTACATTTGCCCGCTCAAAATACCCGGGCAGATGGCTATAAAGGCATCTGGTTTACCCTGGGGCAATACTCGGCTTATGGTGATAAATATTCCGGGGGATTGGGTACCTATACTTCCAGCCATGTACCGGTGGCCATTTATAGCAAAGCCGTAAACAAAACATTTTTTGTATATGGCGGTACCACCAACAAAAATGAAAAGCACTTGCTTATCATGATTTCATATTACGATCATGCAAAAAAGATGGTCCCCAAACCGGTGATCGTGTATGATAAAAAAGGAGTAGATGATCCGCACGACAATGCATCCTTATCCATTGACGACAGTGGGTATATCCGGGTTTTCGTAAGTGGCAGAAACACCAGCAGGCCGGGCATTATTTTTAAAAGCAGTGCCCCTTACCAGTTGGATCATTTTGTACAAACGACTACTGGTGAAATGACCTACCCGCAGCCATGGTTTGTAAAGGATAAAGGATTTATCTACCTGTTTACCAAATATACCAAAGGAAGGGAGTTGTACTGGACAACCAGTAAACAGAGAGATGTATGGGAACCCGAACAAAAACTGGCGGGCATGGGCGGCCATTACCAGGTATCGGCTGCAAGAGATGGGAAACTGGTCACCGCATTTAATTATCATCCGGGAGGTGATGTAAATAAGCGGACCAATATTTACCTGCTGCAAACAGGCGATATGGGTAAAACATGGCAAACCATAGAAAGCACTACCATTCAAACACCATTGGTAAATATTGAATCGGAGGCTTTGGTAAAAAATTATGCGGCAGAAGGAAAGCTGGTATACCTGAACGATCTTAATTTTGACCGGCAGGGGAACCCCATGATACTGGCAGTAGTGAGTAAGGGATTTGAACCGGGGCCAAAAGGGGATCCGAGAGAATGGATAGTCATACATTGGAAAAACGGGCAATGGAATTTTCATACCGTATGTACGGCTACACACAACTACGATATGGGTTCAATCTATATTGATAAAAATCACTGGCGGATCATTGGTCCCACGGCACCCGGCCCTCAAAAATATGGTACCGGTGGTGAAATGGTATTGTGGGAAAGTGAAGACGAAGGCATTACCTGGATCAACAAAAAGCAACTAACGCAAAACAGTAGCCGCAATCATAGTTATGCCCGCAGGCCATTGAATGCAAAAGATGATTTTTATGCTTTTTGGGCAGATGGCAATACCGATCATTTTTCGGAATCAAGATTATATTATTGTAACAGGAAAGGCGATGTGTGGATGCTGCCATACGATATGCAGCAGGAATTTGAAAGACCGGTTCCGTTGAAATAAAGAGCATGGTTTGCACAGGATGCAGGAGTTTGACAAATAAGTTTTCGATTGAACATACATACGATATACTATCTTCATTACCTGGCATCAGTAAGGTACAGGCACAATAAACGATTGCATGAAAAGACAACTACGAATTGATAAAAGCAATGGTAAAAAGATAATGCTGGTGCTTATCCTTTTTACTTTACAACAACTCTCTCCAACAATAACCGCACAGGATGTTCATCCGCATATTTTAGTTACTCCGGCCGACAAGGCCATCATCCTGGAGAAAATCAACCAGCAGGATTGGGCAAAAAATATTTTTGATGAGATGCAAAAAAAGGTGCGGCCCTATGTGGATAGGCATACAGCCGATCCGGAATGGATTTTAAGCCGGTACCTGATGAACCGGGTACCGGGTAAGCGATACACAAACTTTTTTTCAGACAGCGATGGCACCGCGCTGGTTAGCTATTCAGGTGATGCGCCATGGCCTACCGTGAGGGTATCGCCGCACAAACGGCCTCCCATAACCAGCGATGGATATTCATACCGGTTACCCGCTATTGAAGAACTGCTGCCCAATGATACCTCCATGAAGATGCTCTTGCAAAGCAATGCACCGGGAGCAAAAAAGGAATGGATCGATCCTCAATCTTTTGTTGACAGAATCAATGGCAATATCAACCAACTGGCACTGGATGCGGCCATCATTTACTGGCTAACGGGTAAAGATGAATATGCCCGGTTTGCCGCGGATATTTTAACGCAATGGGCAAGGGGTGCTTATTATCAAAACCCGATTGAAGGGCCCTGCAGAACCGGTTTTCTCTCCATACAAACACTGGGTGATGGCAACCATGAACCCATGCCGCTGGCCTATGATTTTTTGTATGATTATTTGCGGCAGCATCAATACAACACCAACTGGTACGAAACGGTTTTTGAAAAGATAGCGCATACCATGACCTTCCGGGGCTTCTGGAACAACAACTGGTTTGCCGCACAAACACCTGCCCTGGTATTTGCTGCATTGTCGCTGGAAGACAAAACAAAGCGGGAATATTACCTCGATTATTATTTAAATAAGGATACCATCAACGGAGCCTGCGGGCACCTGGGTTTGCCATCCGTAGTAAAACAATGGCTTACTCCGGATGGGCACTGGAAAGAACCCGGCGGATACCACAACTACCCGGTAAGCAGCCTGTTAATTTCGGCCATGGCCATGGAAAAAAACGGCTACCACATTTTTGATAAACATCCTGCATTGTTCGGCGCTTCCTATGTGATGCTGAAATATTCTTTTCCGAATTTTATGGCGCCTTCCATTGGCGATACCGGTCCGGCGTCGCAAAGCCCGGAATGCCTGGAAATAGGCCTGGCCATGGCGAAAAAATATGCAAACCCCGTACTCGGCCAGTTAACTTCCGCGATGGAGGTATTGATCAACAGTAAAGGATACAAACGTGCCTCTGCGGATTATCTTGGCTTGTTGTGCTACCTGCCTGAAATACCTGCCAACACAGGCATCAATTATACCTGGCCGAGGAGCGGCGAACTGGATTTCGCAAAATGCTATCTTCAAAGAAATGGCACGGACAAAGAAACAGCGCTGATGTATGTCGTACAGGGAGCCACCTACAATCATAACCATGCAAACGGCATGTCGATGGAGCTATACGGGGCAGGCACAGTGATGGGGCCAGACCCGGGAAAGGGCATTACCTATGAAGCACCGATGCATGTAAAATATTATGCCCAATGGGCTGCTCACAATACGGTGGTAAGCGGTGGAATATCTGCTTCAGTGCCCTATTTTAAAGGAGGTGGCGGTTCCAAAAAAATGGGACAAATTCAACTGAATGCGATGGAACCAATGGCAGGCAAAGAAGCCGTATCAGCGGCCTGTTCATTTACAGATACCCGGTACACCGACCTGTCAACCAACACAAAACAGCAAAGAACGCTGGCCATCATCCGTACATCGCCCACTTCCGGTTATTATGTAGACATCTACCGCTCAGCAAACAGAAACAGCAACGAATACCTGTATCACAATATCGGCAACGATCTCCATTTGTTGCATACTGATAGGAAGCCGATGCCGGTTACCCCTGCAAGTTTCCCCATCAGCAGGCAGCCTTTTGATCCTCCTGGTTTTAGTGCCATTGGTGATATACAGTCGGCGGGTAAAATCAATGAGGGAGCCATTGCGTTGTTCAGTTTAGATAAAATAGAAAAGAATAATAAATACATGCAGGTTCTATTTGCACCGGAAACCGGCCGGACATTTTATACCGGCAAAGCACCGGAAACAGGAACGGCAGATATTCCCTACCGGAATTGGCCAACCCCTACCCTTATCTGCCGGCAGGAAGGAGAAGCATGGAAGCGGCCATTCATTGCCGTGTACGAACCCTTTGCCGGTGAGGAAAATTACACCGTTCAAAAAATGGAGCTTGCTGACAAAACCAACCCCGGTGAATTTACTGCGTTGAATGTATGGAGTAAAAATAAACAGCAACAGATTATTTTACAATCCACCAACCCGCAACAATTGCGGGCAAAAGACAACTGGCGGTTTAAGGGAAACTTTGCTGTGATCAGCCTTGCGGCAAATAATCAATTAGCATATTTGTATCTCGGCGATGGAACTGATCTTGTTTACGGGCCGTATTCCATTTCAGCAAAGCAAGCTAACAGTGCGGCCAACCTGCAAATAAATGGAGGCAAATTAATCATTAGTTGCAACCAGCCAACAACCATTTCAATTCGCCATTCGAAAGCAACAACCGTTACAATGACACTGGCGGGAAACAAACAAATACTGCAGGTTTCAACAACAGCCAACGGAATAAGCTTTAGTGTTCCTGCTGTTAAAAATGCTACCCTGCTCATCAATTAAATTCAATCAATAAGATATGAAAAAAATCGCATCGCTTATTTTGTTACTGGTCTGCTGTGTTCATCTGAATGCACAGGGCCCCAATTTGCTGAGTGGAAAATTCAGCAAGGCGGCTTTTAAAAATATTCTTGTCCCCCAATCGCAGTGGACACCGTTTCCAAAAATGACCGATCGGGCGGGATGGGCAAAAGCCGATGCTGCTATGATGCAAGCCAATCTTGCAGAAGCAGAAAAATACATCAGCTATCAATGGCCATCAATTCCTGCCACCAAATCGTTGTTGATTGAACGTACGGGTGACCGCAATGAATACCAGTTGGTAAGTTTTGAAAAACGGACCGTACTGGGCACCTTATTACTCGCAGAGATATTTGAAAATAAAGGACGTTTTATTGACCCGATCATTGACGGGGTTTGGTCCATTTGCGAAGAGTCGTTCTGGGGTGTACCGGCGCATCTTCCAAAAACAAAAGACCTGTCGGGGCTCATTGATGTATCCGCTCCTTTTGTGGAATTGTTTAGTGCCGAAACGGCCACTTACCTGGCTTGGGTAGATTATTACCTCGGCGAAAAACTGGATGCGGTTTCACCACAAATAAGAAAACGGATTTACCTGGAGACCAATAACCGCATCTTTCAACCGCTGATGACGAAGCATCATGGATGGATGGCCGCCAATGCAAACGGACGAAGGCCCAATAACTGGAATCCATGGATTTGCAGCAACTGGTTAAATGCCGCATTGTTGCTGGAGAAAAATGAAGACAAAAGAGCGGATATGGTATACAAAGTACTGGATGTGCTGGACCAGTTTACAAACCCCTATCCGCAGGACGGAGGATGCGATGAAGGCCCCGGTTATTGGGGTGCTGCGGCTGCATCCCTTTACGACAATATTGCCATGCTCAACCTGGCTTCCAACAATTCGTTTCAATATGTATATGCCGATGAAAAAATTAAGAACATGGGCCGGTTTATTTACCGTGCCCAGATCAGTGAAAAATACTTTGTAAATTTTGCAGATGCCAGTCCCAAGCCCGGCATGGCAGCCAATATGATCTATCGATTTGGCAAGGATATACAGGATGCTGATATGATGAAGTTTGGTGCTTTTTACCGCGACACAGAGAAAGGTAAAATAGGAAGGTTTCATTACTTCAGAAATTTTTATTCGCTCTTTATGCAGGACGAATACCAGCAGGCCGCACAGGGCTTGCCACTACCCGAAGAAGTATGGCTGCCCGACCTGGAAGTGATGATGGCAAGAGACAAAGCTGGCAGCACCGATGGCTTTTTTGTCGCCGCAAAAGGTGGCAATAATGATGAAAGTCACAATCACAATGACATTGGAAACTATGTGGTGTATTATGATGGACTCCCCTTGCTGATTGATGTAGGCAGCGGCACCTATACCGCAAAAACCTTTAGCAGCAAACGCTACGACATCTGGTACAATTGCTCCGATTACCACAATGTACCCACCATCAACGGAGTTACGCAGGCTCCAGGACCAAACTTTAAAGCCAGTAATGTCTCGTATAAGCAAGGCAAGGCTTTTGCAGAAATGAAATCAGATATTGCCCTCAGTTACCCGGAAAACGCGGGTGTAAAAAGCTGGCAGCGTTTGATCCGCTTAAACCGGAATAAGAACGTTACGGTCAATGATGTGGTATCTTTAAGCACGGCGGAAAAAATCACTCAACACATCATGACCTGCTATCCTGCGGAAGTAAAAACGCCGGGGGAATTGTTGATCCATTACAAAACAGCGGCAGGTACAATAAAGGATTTTGTGATTAAATACAATGCCAGCCAGATGGAACCTTCAGTAGAAAAAATACCGTTAACCGCTATGGAAGATAAGGGGGTGCTTGAAAAATGGGGGGATAATATCTACCGGATCAATTTTACAATTAAAATACCAAAGGTGAATGATAAGATGAGTTTTGTTGTTAGTGCGAAATGAGGATAGCAGGTAGATTTCGGGTGACATTCAAATGCTTACGGAATCAGCTTCTGAATGTTGGTATTATATGCCTTTCAATTGGGCGTTCTTTAATTTTTCTTCTGTAAATTTCATCTTTTATTTTCTATTTCAATAGTCCATTTAATTGCCGCTAACCTTTCTTTTATTCTTTTCAATGTTACCAAAACATCTGCCTCATTCGGTAAAGTACCATACACTAAATTTCCAAAATCCCCATTGTAAACTACTTTTAATGCTGCCCAAACATTTTCTAAGTCCCTAAATAGCAGGGCTTCGTTAGGGTGATGAATCAGCCATTTATTAGAATTCTTATAACTGGCAACATCATCATTTGCTACTTTCAATAACATTGTTTACAATGCAGTTGAATCGAAGAAATCGGAAAACTCTTTTTGTTGTAATAGTTGATGCAGGTCATAAGTGTGCCTTACTTTTTTCTTTAAATCATCACTTGGGTTTTCTCCGTATGAAAATCTTACCAGGCTCATTATTTTTTCGCAAATAGTTCTTGTTGGCTCTAAAACCAATAGTTCAAATGGTAGTAACCCACTTGCTTCCGCTATATCTTGTTGTCCATTATTAAGCATCATACTGCCAACAAATGAACTAATCGTTTTTGTTGTATAAGGTTCAAAATAGCCAAGCCATGTAGCTTCCACAACAATTACATCTCTCACCTGGCCATAACTGCCCTGAAATTCATTTGTATATGTGTGTACCGTTTTACGGTTCATGCCCCTTTTTTGCGTCAGTTCAGGTATTTCCACTTCGGGTAATACATCTGCCACCACTTTGCTTATCTTCTTTATTTTATTTGTGAGCTGGTTATTTGATTCTCCTTCACGCCTTAATACCACAAGATCTATATCTTCGGAAAACCCGTCTATCATTTTATAACACTTCGATAATGCCGTTCCTCCTTTAAATACACTGTCTTTGCCAATTTCATTCCTGAAGATGGTATGTAATGCAAATGTTACCCAATAATCCTTTTCGATGTAGATGGGCTTAATTTGCATTATTTCAGCGGTTAGCTGAATAGCATCCATAAACAATTCTTTCTGTTGGTGCAATATCATTTCAGCTTCCAGTTTATCATAGTGGGTAAATCGGTTGGTTTAACACCCAGCTTGTAGGTGGTGGTTGGATTTAAACTTTTTTGCAATGCTGTTGTGCTATACGTATTCTTAAATTTGTACTCAACTATTGCCCCCAACAATGCCCTGACTCTTGGGGGATATTGCAATGCATACTGTAGTAACTGTTCTATTTCTTTTTTATTCAATTGTTCCAGTTTTGCCATTAATATTTTTAGTGCCTGTGTTGTTGAGGTGTCTGCAATATTTCTTATATCTTTTACCGCATCCAACATGCCCAGCAGAACATAATTCTTTTCTGAAACCGATACATAGGTTTTTACGTTGGTTGTTTTAAGCCAGCCTTTATCCACCTTTCTCCGTCCTTTGCTGGTAGCTATTTTGGTACTAAAGTAATTTTGGGTGGTAAGGTTTAGTTGATTGTATAATTCGCCGCCGGTAATGTAGCCAACCCGTTTATTGTTATCGAATAAATTTCTTTTAAGCAATGCATTATAATCGGGGCCAAGTGTACCAAAAGCAGTTTGTTTAGGTTTGTAAAAAATTCCCTTAGAAACTTTTTTAATAGTTCCTTTTTTTTGCAAACGCTCCAAAGCTTTGGCGGCCGTAAAAAAATCATCAGGGGCAATACCCAAATCGGCATAGCCAAAAGGCTGGCTTTCGGGTATGCTTTTTATTTTTTGGCGTATTTGCTCCGCTACTTTCATAGTTTAAAGGTAGCTTATTTTGCATAAATGTCAAGTTTTTGGTGTAAAAAACTTGACATTTGTACCTTTGTCATACTTTCCACCACACCTTTCATCAACACAGGTAGTGAGGTTTAATATTATTTTTCAACTGCTCATTGATACGCTTACGGATTTTCGAAATGAGGTAGATGCTTACAATGGCTTCTTGAACTTTAATATCGGAAACTACAATTTGCGTTGTACATATCTGCCCAATCAAATGTTTCGCTTGCACTTCGCAAGACATGGAAGCTTGTTTAACGGGCAAATTCTGTGCAGTTGAAAAACAAGAAAAAATATTCACGTAATAAAGCCAAATTGTCTTTCACGCTGAAAATTGTATATGTGCGTGATACAAGCCCAAAGACAACAAAGCATTAAAAGGAACTTTGTTAGCTGCTCCCCAAAGAGTTACTTCAATTGCCTTTTCTTTTATTTATAGTTGCAAGATAAGTTTTAGCGCTATTTTAATTCAAAAGCATATCCTGATATTTAAAGATGTGCAATAGCAGTTTAGTGTCACATATAGTAAAGCCATTACCGCCCAAATTCCACCTCCACAGTTTTCCCTGCATATCCACCTTCGGGAAGCCTCACTTCTATCATACTTAATTTACTTTTCTTATTCCAGCTAACGGTTCCATTCGTTCCGGTTATGTTAACCGGGCCAGCTATTGTAAACCGCAGGGTATTCAACAAATGAGTTGGATCTGAAACCGACATTCTTCTAAGCTGCTTACCATCCATTGCAATCATTACCATGCAGGGGCTTTCAGCTGTCATGGAAAGGTTAGCAGACAATGGAATGCTGCCAGCCTGGTAAAATACAGCCTGGATGATATTCAATTGTTTATTTTTTACCGCCTGCAATTGGGGGGTGTTGGATAGTATCGCGATGGAGGAAGTTTTTCGGTATTGCTCTATAGCAGCTGGTGCTATCGCCGGCACAACGATGTAAGCATATTCAGCAGCAACGGGTGCTTTGCCATGATTCATCCATGCTGTAAAAACTTCTTTCTGTATAGGCTCTTCCGTGGCCCCATCCTGGTGGCTGACCTGGCGCCAGTTGCCGGTAGCGGTGGTATTGGTTACACTGATAGAAGCAGTCGAAGGAAATACATAAGCCACCCCGCTATGGTAGATCCAGTTAACATCTTTTAGCTCATACATCCCTTTTTGTATTACTTCATTCCCTTTGCTGGTCTTCACCATTACTTCACCATTTAAGAGGCATTGATTAAGCGTGGTGGCCACCGGGTAGGTTGCGGTAGATTGGATTCCGGCACCCAGGCATACATATTCGTCCTTAAAATAAAACCATGCTTTATGCGCCTGCAGCGGATCGTGCGGACTGCTAAAATCAGTGGCAGCTGCACCGTATGTATCATTGGAAACAGCCCCAACAAAATTCGTCTTTCCTTTTTTGGCAATTTCTTTCCAATGCGGAAGGGCAGGCTTTTGTACAATGGTTGCACCGGGAATTTTTTGCCAGTCCCATACCGGGAAGATGTCCAGGTATTCTTTTCCGGTGAGGGTGATAAAATTGGAACCATCCGCAAAATGGTGGTTTTTTAATCCTTCTTCGTTGTGTGGCTCTTCCATATTATTCTGGCGGGAGGAGTGCATTCGCACTGAGGAAAACCATTTGGGCCGCTGGTGTGTAAAATATTCAGAATGCCAGAAAAAGCGGTTCCACTGAAGATTGGGCACTGTTTCACCATTTCGGATTTTTACCAGGTTTTGCAACTCCACTTTCCTGTAATCAGAAGAAAGCAACAGGTTGGATGGTAAACTGGTTCCTTCCGGCAACAGGGTGCCCCTGCGGCTAAGGTCCCTGTTTTTGGCGCCTATATCCGGGTACTTACCAAAAGCCATCGACTTTGAAATACCATCCAGGTAATAATCAATCAATAATTTGATGGCCCCATCCGGTAAGGTAAATTTGGTGCCTGCAATTTTAACTGCCCAGTAAGCAAATGAACTGGCATAACCGGTACCATAAGTGAGTGTTGAAATCACATTATCGGTGCGGTGATGAAAACTCATATCGGGTTGTAATCCGCGGCCATTGCTGATTTTAATTTCATCCGCCATCGTTTTTATTACGAGTTCTATAGTCGCCTCATCTCTTTTAAACAATCCCTGTTTTCCCAACATACCGGCAATCTGGATCAGGTCGCCACCGGGCCTTGCACCAAAACCTTTAAGGCTGGCACGGGCAGCAATTTTCAATCCTGCCGTCTTTTCGCTTTCAGAAAGATCTTCATCTACCAGCAACAGGGTATTGATCATTAAATTGGGAGTGCCCATTTCATTCCACCACCAGTTGGCACAAATAAAATCATGCGCCAGCCAAAAATCAAGCGCTGACAAAGCCGTCTTTTTCACCTGTGCATCCTGGTAAAACGGGGAACCCGTTTTTTTGTAAGCACGGCTTAAATCCACCATGTGCTCCAGGTGTTCCCGATGCTGAAAAGCGGTACGGGAAGTATCCACATAATTAATACCGGGCCAGCTGCCATCAGCTTTTATGGTTTTCACCAGCTGCCTGATGACATCCGGATTTATACTGGGTGCCAGCAGGTCATCAACGATCCGCTTCCGGATGATTTCAATATCGGGGCCAGAATTTACCCTTATACTTTTTGCAATTGATTTCTGCGTAAGTTCATTTTTTGCAAATAAATTTTCACCGGTTGAACCGGGTAATCCATTCTGCGAATAGCTGTTTCCTATAGCTGATAATATCAACACTGTGGTGAAGCCTGCGCAGACAAAACCTGCTTTAATTCCTTTTTTCATATGATCTCGTTTTAATACAAGTATTTGAAGGGTTCAATTTAAGTTGCCGGTTTGAGAGAAGTTAAAGGCCAACGGCACGAACACCAACAACATTCAATACTCTTCCAAAAAACCTCACAGGTTTTTAAAACCTGTGAGGTCTGAAAACCTGTGAGCCCTGGCAAGGTTATGCGTAATTTATTGCGTTAATGGAGAATGAGGAATGTCATGATTCAGCCCGCTATTTTGCTACCATTTCATTTTAATCACTTCCGACCCGGCCAGTAAGAATGCCCCTGCTCCGTAAACTTCCCAACTCTCCGCACTAAAATTCTTTTGAGGATCAGCACCTATTGGCTGTACCCATCCCACCTTACCTTCGGCAGTTAGCAGGGTATTTAATCCAGCCCATGCTTTTTGTACGGCAGGCAGGTAAGTAGCTTTATCTAAAATCCCTTTGTTGATCCCCCAGGCCAATGCATAACAGAAAAAACCGGAACCGCTTCCTTCGCCACCGGGGTAAGAACCGGGATCGAGCAAACTTGCTCTCCAAAGTCCATCCGCCTGTTGAAGTGTAATTATTTTTTCCGCCATCTGTTTGTAAAGGGTCAAATAATAATCCCTGTTGGCGTATTTTTTAGGCAATTCGTCCAGTACTCTCACCAGTCCACCCATTACCCAGCCATTACCCCTCGACCAGAAAATCATCTTACCATTCTTCTCCCTTTTGCCTTCGCCCTTTTCATTGATGAGATAGCCTGCATCCCGAAAATAAAGGTGTTCTTCCTTGCTGTATAGCCGGTTGGTTGTTTGTTTAAAGAGAGAATCGTTCATGGCAAAATAAGATGGATCTTTTAAGGTAGCCCCTAATTTTACCAGTGTAGGTGGCGCCATAAACAATGCATCGCACCACCACCAGGTGATACCATTGCGTTTTACTTGCCTGCCCGGAACTGTACTCATTTTTTGCACTGTATCGATGGTAGCCTGTATCATGTAACGCTCCTTTTTAATACGGTAAAGATCAATATAGGCCTGGCTGATGGCAATATCATCTGCATGGTCATAAAGTGGACCCGGCTCCCAGTTGGTTCTTTGTCCAAGCGCTAATAAAGAATCCAGTATCAGCTTCGATTTAGTTGTTTTATAAGCGGCTACCACCCCGGCATAAAAGGCGCCATTTGTCCAATCGGTGGGTTTGTGCTTAGGATTATTCAGTTGCCAGGCAGTCACCTTTAGCATGGTTGATTTGATGTAATTCTTTTTAAATACATCTTCCGCCTGGTTTTGTGATTGTGCCACCGGGCCGGTGAAAACCATTAAGAGGAATAAGGCTCCCGTTGAAAAAAAATGTGAGGACTTTTGATAATGAACCATTCGGATTTGATTTTAAATATTGATAAAATTGTTAACGATTTCATTTGTTGCGATTACCCTGTTTATCCTTCAAAGTTTACACCTTTTTGAAAGGTGTAAACTTTATATAAAATGATTTTAGTTCCGGCGCCTACAAAACCCAATTTACTCCATCACCATCATTTTTTCACTGCTTATTTTTTGCTGCTCCAGCCTGTTACCATTACCTGCGTATTGATTATTTTCTATTTTACTGCTGATGGCTGCATAGGATTCCACTCCATAGCCGCCGTTGTAATGAATGCGGTTGTTATGGACGCTCACATTTGCCGAGCCCTTGTTTAAAAATTCCAGCATCACTCCACTCCGGTCGTTTGCTTCAACCAGGTTTTCTTTTATTATAATATTGTTACTCTCAGCAACAAGTACACCATACCATGCATTCCTGGCTATTTCGCAGTCAGCCACTGTTACACCGGTGCAATGATCCAGGGCAATACCACTTCCAAAGGGAGAGGTATCCATCCTGCTGCCAGTGATGATTACCTGGCTGCAATGTGCCAATAATAGATTGTGCTGTAACTTTGGTCCCGGCACTGCATTACCACCATTTTCATTTAAATCACAACGGGTAATATTTACGCCAGTCGCACCACTTATAAAAATGCCATTGTAAGTGCAATTTCTAACCGTAATATTCACCAGGTTTATATTTTTCATTTGTCCTTCCCTGAGTGAACGGAACACAATACCGCCCCGGTTATAACCACCCTTATTTGATCTTGCGCTGTTGGGATCTGTACCAGGATCAGTTTTATTGGAACCTTCAATCACCAGGTCACGAATAGTAACATCCCGCAGGTAATTGTCCGCATTCACCATTGCATCCCTCGCACCTGAAGCCGGATCAAGAAATAGGATCGTACCTATTCCTTCTCCCGCAAGCGTAACACCAGAAGGAATTTTTAATGTTGCCGGAAATGTGTGGATACCAGATTTAACCAATACCCATTTGCCTTTACCAGCTGCCGTATTTAATGCGTCCTGTATAGACTGGCCTGGTGAAACAATGATTGCATCACCTGGAATTGTTGCGGCGCCTGTTTCCCCCGCCCCGGCGATATATCCAATGGTACCAGGTTTAGGCGTTCCAGATTGCCCGATTGGTTTAGGCGAAGACTCCCAAACTGCGGACAGTATGCTTCGGGAAGCCTTTGGCCTGATAGAATCTGCAGCCAGTTTAGTAAAGGGCATATCAAGTCCTTTGGCAGTATAGTGCCGGTAAACATATTCATAATCATCGCGTACATTCTTTGCCCGTTCCGAGATCGCACAATAACAATGGGGCTTTGTTCCCAGTAAAAACCGGGCGGTATATTCATAGCCGAGGGCCAGCCGGTTATCCGCAATTGAAAAAAGATCAACGCCCTGGGTATAGGCAACCTGGGCGGCGCCTGCAAATTCCCCCAGTCCCAGTTGAACATGCGCCTGGTCCCTGGGACTTTCCTGGCATTGGCCGTTTGGATAAACATATTTAAACAGGCTACCGTTTACGGGTGCATGCAAAAAGTGGTCAACTGCATTGTTAAACATTTTACGGTTATCGGTAAAAATGGCCATCGCCATGATGGAATGAATGATGGCCCCATCCCAGTTTCCATTTGCCTGCGGAAAATAAAACCGCATTAAAGGATAATACACCGTGAGCAGCATATTGCTGAAAGCAGCTATATCCTTTTGTTTCCAGCCGGCATTGTTGTATCTTAAAATTTCTGCGGCATTACATAGTAAATGACCGGTCCATGCGGCCAGTAACTTCGCATCATTGTAATCAAAATCCCAAAGTACCGGCGACCATGCATTGATAATCGCAATGGCTTTATCCGCATAGGCCTGGTTTTTTGTGATATACCAAACCAATGCATAGTTGTAAGCCATATTCGCACCCTTTGACAAATCATCGCCACCAATATTTGGCCGGCCATAAGGGCCACGAAGAACGTGTGTATGTGCCCTCACCGAAAAGGGTGTATCAGTTGCTGCCTTTAACCGCTCAAAAGCATCCTTGTAGGGTTGCCTGCTCTCCAGCACCATCCTTTTCATAAAGGCGAGATCATTTGGAGTCTGATCAATACCAGGATGAATAAATGGTTGGGCCAGAGCGCTAAAAGAGAGGATCGCTATTAGATCTGCTATTATAAAAAATGCCTTAACAACAACGGGCGGTGATTTCATAAGCTTTATTTTTTTATAGAAACCCTTCATAAAAGAAAAGGCTATTTACCCGTTCCGGTAAATAACCTTTCTCGTATTTGAAGCAGATATTAGTGCCTGTGCCAATTATAAATTTCTGTACGCTATTTTTAATTGAAATTATAAAACCCGAATTTGAAATGCATACATTGTCTATCAGGAATTCGTGTAATTCGTGCATACAATTTCAAATCAAATCATCGTATACATAACGCTTATGTGTTGTTTATCTATTTAAGAGGAAATCGTAGCATGCTGATCACGGCACTTCCATTGGCATTAACCGAATTTACAAATATGTAAGCCCGGTACTTTCCATCCATCGTTTCTACCCAAACTCCGGCCTCTGCCCTTAAACCCAGTGCATAATTGGGAGCACCCATTAAATTAATTTCCTGGAAATCCCTGTCATCGATGTAGATGCCGAATTGAAGTAGTGCCAGGTTACGATCCTGCAGGTTGAATACCTTCGTCAGTTTGGTACTCCGGTTTACCCCGGCAGGCAAGGTTACGGCAGGTAAATAGGTTGGATCAGCAGCCGGCGATACCAATGCATGTGTAAAAGCAGCAGGAGTTGCACGGTATAAATACACCAGGTCGATTTTGGCTGCATTGGTTGCAGCTGCTGCACTATTGTAAACAGCCATATCCTCTATCGAAATGTAGGCATTGTTGTTATTGGAAACGGCAATGGAACGTTTGATATCCATTTTGGATACATTGTACGGCCCCATTTTAAAGGTGGCTGTTTTACCATCGCTGCTGGTAGCGGAAAAAGTAAAAGAAAGAGTGGTTCCCTTTGCTTCCGGAGGCACAATATAAAAATAGCGGAGCGTAGTAGCATTGGTATCTACGGTGTAGATAACCTTAGTTATTTTCCCGTCATTAACGGATGGGCTACCGATCACTATCCCACTATCGGCACCATTTGATTTGGTAAAATAGGATTTGTTATCGAGATAGGTACCGGTGGCTCCTGCAATGGACGCTTCCACCTGTGCTGAAACAATTTTACCCTTTGCCCTGGGAAGTGCTATTGCATAAGCAAATTCAATTGGCAGGCCAGCTATATTTGGCCCCAGGGTTCTTTTGATACAATCATTAGATAGCTCAGACGCCGGATCAGGAATAGCATATTCCTTTTCTTTACACGCTGCCAGCGACAGGAATAAAAAAAGGAATGATAAAATATGGCGATGATTCAATTTACGCATGATAAATGTTTTTATAATAATTAGGATTATTGATATTTAACAATGAGTTTATAGGGCTTCTTCACCATCCTGTTGCCTGAAATAACGGTGTAAGTTTTGGGATTGGATAAATCAGACAAATCAACTTTTCCTACAATTTTCGGATCCAGCTTACAATCGGTAGCCAGCGAAAACTGCGGGTAAACATTTTTCAGATCCGTTCCAAATAACACCTCCACATTAATGGTTTGGGCTGTGGTATCAATTACGGGCACCTTGGCACGAACTGTTACAAAATCGGAACCGAGTAGTTCAAAGTTTCCTACATAGCATTCTGCTCTTTGCGTGATCAGTAACCCATCTTCATCTACCGGTAAATCTTTTTTACATCCACCCATTAAAGCGGTGATCAGTAAAAGTGAGAGTGATATTTTATAATATTTAGCCATTGCTTTATTTATTAAAAATTAAAACTGTTTTTTGATACCAGGCATTAGAGCCATGGAGTGTTTTGGGTAAGGTTCGGATTACGGTCACGTTCAGCGGGTGGTATCCGGAAAATATAATTTTGCTGGTATGTTCTGTCAGCAGTATTCTGATAGTACCGCTGCTGATTGGCACCCCAGGTATCCTGCCTCCAAACGCCTGCACTTCCGGGAGGGCCCCATACTCTCTCTATTGCTCTCCACCTGCGCAGATCAAATCCCCTTTGCCCCTCACCTACCAATTCAATAATCCTTTCCTGTTCTATCGCATCAAAGAAAAGCTGTTTGCTGGCATATTTTTCAGGCTTTAATGGAGGCAGGTTGCCACGGCGGCGGATTCTATTTACATAATCGATCGCATCTGCCTGCGGGCCATTTACTTCATTGGTAGCTTCTGCATACATCAGGTACACATCTGCCAAACGCATAACCGGCCATGCATAATCACCTTCACTTCTGCCCAATCCTTCATAGTTTCTTACGAACTTACGAAACACATATCCTGAATTGGAACCATCTGTATTATAAGATGTATAACGAACACCATTAATAAAAACATCGGTAGCCCATGTTTGATAAATGAAAGGTGAAAAACCGGTAGACTTTAACGAGGTTAGCCCGATGGCCATTTCATAATCCCACATAATGGAGGCTTTCATCCGGTAATCCCTGTCGGCATAAGTATTGGGATTAACAGCGGAATTAAGGGTCGTTCTCGCAGCAGGGTTTGTAGTTGGATTTAGCTGAACCATTTTTGGAGCAAAATCACCGGTAGAAGCCAACTGGTACCTGTCAGCAATTTCATATCGCGGCGATACCCAACATTGGGAGCCTTCGATGGTACGGCCAGAGAAATCCCGCATTAATTCTTCACCCTGCGAAGGGATGGCAGGCGTTCCAAGATGGGTGAACGCCATGATCGTTTCGGTATTATTCTGATTTGCTTTGGGTGTAAATAATTCAAAATAGTTTGGCAGTATGTCTGCTTTTCCTAAAGCATCTATTTGTCCAGGATCGCCATTTTTGTACAGCGTTAAACCGTAGTTCGTGATTACCTGGTTAAAATCGGCGGCGGCGGCGGTAAATGCAGTAGTGGCTTCGGTGCCGTTTTGCTGAAAACCTGTCAGCTCAGGCCAGCCATTCTTTTTCCAACTGGCCCAATAAAGATTCATTTTTCCCCGGAATGCCAGAGCAGCAGGTTTACCGCTTCTACCAATACCAGTTGCTTTTGCCGGTAGTTTATCCACTGCATAGTTAAAGTCTGCCATGATGGAATCCTTTACCTGGGTAATTGGTAGCCGCGGAAGATCAGCTACTTCTGAATTATTAAATACTACTTTGCCGATATAAGGCACATCACCCCACATTGAAATCAACCGGAAATAGGTCATACCACGAAGTAGCCGGGCTTCTCCGAGGATGATTTCCAGGCTCTCGAGTGTTTTACCGGACGCGGTGGGCAACATCCTGGTAGTGATATTTTCAATAACATAGTTGGCTCGGTTTACCGAACCATATAGATACCTGAAGTATTTGTCAAAACCGGCGCCATAACCCGTTGGATCGAAATTGGCGCCCTGGTATGCATCGCCTCTTAAAATATTTCCATTGGTTGCACTATTACCCCGCACCCTGGTGTATTCTCCATGGCCATCGAAGTAATAATCACGATCAAAAACCGCCCTTGCGGCTGCATACGCCGACATCAATGCAATGGTGGCATCAGCATCTGTTTTCCAAAAATTGACTGCTTCCAATTCCGTGGTTGGTGCCTGGTCGAGTAGTCCCTTTTTACAGGAGGATTGAAAAATTGCCAAACCTGTTAATATTGAAAATAAAAATATAGCCGGTTTTATTTGTAATTTTCTCATTTGTATAGATTTTAAAAACCTAAATTAATAGCGATAGAATAAGATTTATTAATGGGATACAGGTTGTTATCATCACCCTGCTTTTCCGGATCCAATCCACGGTAAGAACTGATGGTTCCAATGTTTTCCGCTGACCCAACAATCCTTAAATTGGTTACCCCCAGTCTCTTCAATAATTTAGGAGGAATCGTATATCCCAATTGGATATTTTTAAATCTTAAGTAAGTCATATCATCTAACCAAAAAGTAGTTGCTTCCCTGTTTCCACCGCTACCACCCAGCCGTGGCCATCCGCCATTCCTGTTTTCAACAGACCAGGGTTTTTCCCAATGATCTGTGGTAGTGGCATATCGCTGGGTACCAAAGTTCATATTGTTGTAAGCATTGATCCAGTAATCCTTCCGTCCGGTGGCTCCCTGCAACAGGAAGGATAGATCGAATCCTTTATAAGAAACAAATCCGTTCAAAGCAAAAAATGTAGTAGGTCTGTCTTCCTGCGTATTGCTGTAAGCTTTCCGGTCATCAGCGGTAATACGGCCATCACCGTTTAAATCCTCCCGGAGTATATCACCCGGACTGGCACCTTGCGGAGTGGCATTGTACACATCCTGCCAGGTTTGAGCTATCCCCCTGTCAACATAGGCGTACACAAAACGATAAGGCATGTCAAGGAAAACACTGCCCCTGCCCAAAAATTCGTTCCACTTTTCCAGCCTGGTTTTGTTAAAGGAAGCGTTTACACTTACTCCATATTGCAGGCCGCCAATCCTTTCCTTCCAGCCCAGGTCGATTTCAACACCCCTGTTTCTTAAATTACCAATATTGGTACGTGGAGGAGGATTGTAAGCACCGGAGAGCAGCAGTGAAAACTGCGAAGGACGGTTCATGCCGGTAGTTAAACGATCATAGTAATCGAGCGTGGCTGTTAAGCGGTTATTCAGGAAAGTCAGATCAAGGCCTAGATTTAACACCGTAGTGGTTTCCCAGGACAGAAAGCGATTGATCATTTTACTGTTGGCAAAACCCCTTTGTACACTTGTACCGATTACATAATTTAAATTAAAGAGGGTTTCGAGTTGTTCATACCGGCCTACCCCGCTGTTATTTCCCAGGCTACCATAAGATGCCCTGAATTTACCGGTGGTCAGCAATTTTGAAGAAAGATTTTTAAAGAAATTCTCTTCCGTAAAACGCCAGCCCACCGCAACTGAAGGGAAGAACCCAAACCTGCTGCCGGGAAGGAATTTCGAGGAACCATCCACCCTGAAATTGGCTTCCAGCAAATATTTATTAAAAGCGCCGTAATTGATACGGCCGATATAGGAACGAAGGCCCTCAGCGCTGGAATTACCACCGGTTGATTGTATGTCGGTTAACGCCGCATCTATTTCATTTAACAAGGGATACAACCGGTCGTTTCTTGAACTCGCCTGGTAGCGGTCATTCCAGTACTCCTCGCTATACACCAGCAATGCACTCACATCGTGATTGGCCCCAAACTTTTTAGCATAATTTAAACGGGCATTCAATAAGGTTTTATAACCGGTATTGGTTTGATTGGAGATACCGGCATTTGCACCTACATAGACCCTGCTGCCAAAAGAACCCGACTGGAAATTATATGCCTGGTTGGGCGTAGGAGCGGCCATGCGAAACTGGTTATAATAATTCAACGCATAGTCAACACGGGCAGTTAATCCTTTAACGGGCGTCCAGTCGTAGTACATACTGGTATTGGCTTCCTGCCGGGTAGTTTTATTTAAATTATTGATGTAAAGTGTATAGGGATTATATGCCTGGGGATCTTCACCATAGGCCATTACACCACCAAAGTACCCGGTTTTAGGATCGTAAGGCAATATACCTGAAATAGCATACTGCATATCCGTACCGGCTGTATTCACCGGATCGGGATCTGTAAAACCCTCAGATAATGCGTAGAGATAATTGGACCAGTTTCCATTAAACCGAACGCCAATATTCATATTACTCTTTACCTTGTAATCAAAATTAAACCTTGCATTGTATTGCTTGTACCCATTATTGATCTGTAATCCTTTTTCATCTTTTAACCCAACCGAAGCAAAGAAGTTGGAAGATTCATTACCCCCGGTTGCTGATAAGTTATAATTCTGAAATCTTCCGTCTCTTAGTATTACATCCCACCAGTCTGTATTCGGATATTTTATAGGATCTACCATACCAAGTGCCATCCACTGGTCTATGGTTCCGTTCCTGAAATTCTGGTTTCCCGGTAAACTACCCACGGCCTGCCTTCTCTGGTGAAGTGTTAATGAACGTGCATAGTCCGACATAAAATCCATGCCCTTGGTGGGCTTGGTGATTGAACTGTTACTGGTAAAATTGAGCGAAGTCTTTTTCATCCCCCTGCCGCTTCGTGTTGTAATCAGGATAACACCATTTGCAGCCCTGGAACCATATACTGATGCCGAAGTAGCATCCTTTAAAACAGAGATGGTTTCAATATCATTGATATTGATCCGGTTGATATCTACATCCGGCATACCATCTACCACTACCAGCGGACTGGCATTGTTGACAGTGCCGAGCCCCCTTATGATCAGGCTGGCTTCGTTGTTACCAGCCATACCGGATGACTGCACGGCAGCCAAACCTGGTATCAGGCCGGTTAACCCGGAAGAAATATTAGGCAATGCCCTGCTCACCAGTTTTTCATCCACCGTTACCATGGATACCGCACCCACCAGGTTTACTTTTTTCTGGCGGCCATACCCTACCACTACTACATCACTTAACGCATCCACTTTTTGTTTCAGCGCAATTTTGTATTCACTCCTGGTATCCACCGTTAAAGAAAAGGACTCATGGGTAGCAGATGAAAATTCCAGTACAGAACCAACGGCAGCATTAACCTTAAAATTACCTGCGGCATCGGTGAATGTTCCGACTGTCGTTTTTCTAACTGTTATAGAAATATTGGGTAAGGGGTTACCCGTTTCATCTGTTACATTTCCGGAAATACTTTTCGTTTGTGCCAGGGAAAATAAGGGAAGGAAAAATGACAGGAATACTAATTTTTTTTTGGCTGATAAAGTATACTCTATCAGCGGAGAGATAAGTGTTAACATAAGCGAATCGTTTTTTGTAGTGCCCAAATGTAAACCTAAATGTTGGTAACTCTTAACAGGGCAAAAATTTATTTACGCAAACGTTTTCCCTAATTCTTCGCATCGACACTGTTAAGTGATGTTTACTGTAAAACAGTACCGTAGCGAAATGTATAAAGTTTTATACAATTGCTTATAAATGGTAAAATTGTTAAACATCCAGGTGTTTCCATTTGTAAATTCCATGGATGATCCTTTATTAATCCCGCATGAAAGAAAGCGCATAATCCAACTCTCCTCCTTATATATACCATTGTCACTAAAGACACCAGTAACCATTACTTATCATGCAATCTTTACGAATGAAACATTCATAGCTGATGTAGTTGCCGGAATGTATATTATCAGATGCCCGTTGCTAAATTTGATTTGATTGTTTTTGCGTAGGCTAACAGTGTAGCCTACGCACTTCAATTTATCTACTAACAAGGGCATAAAGAGTATTTTCAAAAGTTGTTTCATTTTTTGATACCCAACATGGTTCTTCACCACTGGTACTGGCGCTGTTTGCCTGCCCAGTTGTATCAATCGCCAGGGTGTTTATCTTCATCCATCGTCAATAGCCTTCAGCCTTTCCACAGTTTCGGTTGACAAGCCGTACTTTCCTCCGGGGATGCGATATTAACAATATGGGTATAAATGTTTGACCTGGCTGGGATGTACTACCATTGCTTTCCTTCCTTCAGCCGCTTACTTCTTAACAATGCTTCCAAATAATAATAATCGGCGTAATTGATAGGCACATCTACCTCACTTTTGGATGGTGCAGAGCCGGTGCTGTGCAATAATATAAACCCTTTATTGTCACCCACCGGTGACCGGTAATAATTGGTGAGGTTTGTCATTATTTTATCCGCTGCCTTTTTATAGTGCTTTCCACTGTTGCTATAGGTACTTAACTCGTACAATGCCGAAGCCATGATGGCCGCTGCGGAGGCATCTCTTGGTTCGTTGGGAATACCCGGGGCATCAAAATCATAATAAGGTACCAGGTCTTTCGGCAGGTTGGGATGGGTTAAAATAAAGTGGGCAATATGATCTGCCTGTTCAAGGAATTTTTTCATTTTAGTTTCCCGGTAACAAAGGGTATAACCATATAACCCCCATGCCTGCCCCCTTGACCAGGCCGATTCATTGCTATATCCCTGGTGTGTTGTTTTCTGCAAAACAGTACCGGTCGTACTATCATAATCCACCACATGAAAAGAACTGTAATCATCCCGGTAATGATTTTTCTTGGTGGTGGTTGCATGACTCACCGCTATGTTATAAAAAGAAGAGTCTCCACTTAACCTGGTGGCGGCAAATAATAATTCCAGGTTCATCATGTTATCAATAATTACCGGGTATTTCCAGCGGGGACGGTTATCCCAGGACTTTATTACACCGGTTGTGGCATGAAACCGGGTGGAGAGTGTTTTGGCTGATTGAAGAATAATTTCTTTGTAGGTTGGCTCACTGGTAATCCGAAAGGCATTTCCAAAACTGGTGTAAATCTTAAATCCCATATCATGGGTAATACCGTTTGTTTTCTCCTTTTCAATATTTGATGTATACTTTTCCGCTTCCATCTTCCACTCCCTTTTCCCGGTGTACTCATGAAGGAACCATAGCACACCGGGAAAGAAACCGCTCGTCCAATCCCTGGAAGTCACCATCCGCAACTGTCCGCCTTCAATTGTTCGGGGCGAAACAAGATCCGAACCCACTGCACCCGGACTACCGCCGGAAGAGATAGCAGATTTAGCCGCTTTGGCTTTGGGCACTTCAGTAAGCATGATCGCTGTTTGCTTTTCTGCATCGGCAAATACTTTGGCAATATTTATTTTCGGAGTGCAGGCAGTAAACCCAACCGATACTAAAAATACAAAGCGAACATATTTATTTTTCATAATCCAATTTTAGCAATATTGAATGAAACTACTCCATTCATTTCCGTTTGTTTTTGTAACTGAATTCAGACGATTAGATTACAAAAAAAATTGTAAAGAGGAGGTTGTTTTTTTAGTTGGTGCTTCCTGCCAAAGCACCAGGTTACTCATATATTTTACTAATGTGCTACGCCACTCAAAAATAGGATATTAGCACATTAGCAAATTAGCACAATTGCGTTGGTTAACTGTTTTACGATACCATTAATTCCATTCCCAGTAATTCATGATAAATTATTACAGCCAGATCAACGGATTACGAACCGGTAAGTTCCTGATCACTTCATCTACCGTTGGGTCATGGGTTAAACGGCTCCATGTTTTCAACCATGCCTGGTTGTTAAATGCGTGGGCACCAAATACCAGGAATGGCTGGGCTACCGGCCATTCGTTCCAATACATCACATCTTTTGCAAATGGCCATTTGCTTTTGTCTGCCACAAACGGGTATAGGTATTCGATCCCTTTCCTGATTGACTTTCCATCCGCGGTTGTAAAATCCCACAGGTTATGTTCCTTTGTTGACAGCACCTGGCAAAGCGTTGCCATGGCATCCAGGTTGAAGATGGAATAGCCATAGGGTTTGGTTCTTCTTAGTTCGCCTGGAAAACTACCATCCGCTGCCATTTGTTTTGGAAGCAATATGTTTTTGTACCGCTCTGCACAAAAGTTCATCACCTCCCGGTTACCGGTGAATTTTGCAAAGCAGGCCACCTGCATCGCCCAGCAGGTGCCATGATTATTGGCGGCGTTCATTTCATCCTTACCGTACTGATGTGTTGTAAGCCAGTTGATGTATTGATCAAACCATCTCCTTGCTCCGGCTAAAGTTGGTTGGTCCATTGCAACAGAAGCCTGCATCACAAGCAGGCCCTGCACAACTTCCATAAAATGAATGGTATCAATAATGCCGATGCCTCTTCCGGTAAACCGGCCTTTGATTGCCTGCGCATACAAGAGGTTTGGGTTCATCCTGGTTGCTTCATCAGTGAACCATGCCTTACAATGTTTTACGGCATGCAGCACATAGCGATTGTCTCCTGTAATTTTATATGCTGAGGCGAGTGTGCCCATGATTCTGCTAAACCTGATCATGGCATGGCGGTGAGCAACAAAGTTACCGGGGTTGGTCATGCCGTCCTTCTGTATGTATGGGCTATCCGCATTCGCTGGATTTGGCCACCAGTAATCTCCTTCACTAAAGAAATCATGTATACCACCGGCACTCCGTAATGATGTTTGGGCTGTTACTGTTACAGGTTCCTGCGTTAATGCCCAGGCAGCTTCTTTTAAAATATATTGGCGAAGGGTTTCTGTGATTTCCTTTGAGAAAGGAGTAAGGTTTGTTGCCGCTTTTCTTTGTGAAGAACAACCGGCAATAAAAAATAGCAGTGTGAATAGAAGAAACTTCATTTCAATCGTTTATTATTTTTTCATGAGAAAGAAGCGTCGTTTCAATTTTATGCCTCATTCATTTAAACCAGTAATTATTAAATGGCCACAAACAAATAAGAATATTTAAGGTATGCAGGTATTTATTCAAGGATTGAACAAAGGGCTTTTCATACATCGTGATGCTGGTGCTATGACCTAACAGTTAAAAGGTGTACAAAATATCCCCGCGGCGGTATCACTTTAATCGATTTATTAGTTTGCAAAATCCCTGGTGAGTCACCCTTTGGGGGTGACTCACCAGGGATTTTTGCCCTGCATTACAGATCAGTGATTGGCTTATACTTAGGTACCAGTGTTTTCATAACAGCCCAGGCAATCAGGTAAGCCAGGGCACAAAATGTAAACATGATGGTATAGGCCGTGGTCATTTCGCCCTGTACGATGGGCTTTTGCAATTCATTCAACTGGGTAAATAAAGATGGATCGATGGCCTGCAACTGTGCAGTCACTTCCTTTGACAAACTGTTTAGTTCTGCCTTATTCAAATCTACCTTATCACCATATTTAGTTACCAGGTTTAGCCCCTGGATCTTTGCCAGGTAATCTCCCATTCCTGCAGCTTTGGCCTGCACCCAGGAAGTAGCAATGCCACCCGACCGGTACGCATCAAAGATCCACCCACCACATTTTGACACCAGCACACCGCCCAAACCGCCCGCCATTCCTCCAATCCCTACCACCGATCCAACTGCCTTTTTGGGGAACATATCCGATACGGTAGTGAAGATATTTGCAGACCATGCCTGGTGTGCTGCAGTACCAATACCAATCAGGATTACCGGTACCCAAAAACTATAATCGCCAAATGGTTGTGCCAGTAATACCACCAATGGAATCAATGCAATCATCAGCATGGCTTTCATACGGGCATCATAAGGCTCCAGTCCCTTCCTGATAAAATAAGTAGGAAACCATCCACCCCCTACACTGCCAATCATAGTTAAACTATACAACACTGCCAGCGGTACGTTAATCACTGTTCCCGTCATGGCATATTTCGCTTTCAAAAAAGCAGGTAACCAAAAAAGAAAAAACCACCATACACCATCAGTCATAAACTTACCAAATACAAATGCCCAGGTTTGCTTGTATCCTAACAATTTTACCCATGATATTTTAACGTGTTTAGCGGTTGGATCAGCTACAATTTCATCTTCTTTATCACTGTTGATATAAGCCAGTTCCGCCGCTGATAATTTCTTTTGCAATGAAGGCTTATCATAAATCCATAGCCAGAATGCCAGCCATAAAAAGCCAATGGCCCCGATGATGATAAAAGCATATTCCCATCCCCAATGGTCGCCTATCCATGGCACAGTAAGTGGTGCCAGCACCGCACCTACATTAGCGCCTGAATTAAATATACCCGTCGCAAATGAACGTTCCTTCTTTGGAAAATATTCGGCAGTAGCTTTAATGGCCGCAGGGAAATTACCCGCCTCGCCAATGGCTAATATCGCCCTTGACAACATAAAACCAGCAATGGAAACAGGTACCGCTACAATACCCACCCAACCCAATACAAAAGCTATTCCCTGGCCAAGCGGAATAGCCAACGCATGAATCAACGCACCGATGGACCAGATTACAATTGCCCATACATAACCTCTTTTGGTACCCATTTTATCAATGATGCGGCCCGCAAAAAGCATTGAAATGGCGTATACAAATTGAAATACAGAAGTGATGTTGGCATAATCACTGTTTGACCAGTTAAACAATTCTGCCAGCCTGGGCTGCAGCAGGCTTAGTACCTGCCTGTCTAAATAGTTAATGGTAGTAGCAAAAAAGAGCAGGGCGCAAATCGTCCACCTGTACTTCCCGATTTTAGATTGAATCATATAGCAACGGTTAAATTATTGTTTGCACTCTTTGATGATAGCCAATACATTTTTAGTGGCAGCAATCAGTTCATCATATTGCTTGTTTTCCATAATGGATTTGGTAACCAGTTTGCTTCCCATGCCTACTGCACACACACCGGATTTAAACCAGCCTTCAATATTTTCTTTGGTTGTATCAACACCACCGGTTGGCATAAATAATAAATTGGGGAACAATTCTTTGATCGCCTGCATAAACGCCATGCCGATGATATTACCCGGGAATAGTTTGATCATTTTAGCACCCAGGTTTTCCGCAGCAATCACTTCACTCGGTGTCATACATCCTGGTACCCACAATACATTATTGGCGTCAGCTACCTTTGCCACGCTTTCTACCAGGCCGGGGCAAATAATATAATCGCAACCGGCATCAATAAATGTTTGGGCCATTTCACCATTCTTAATGGTACCAATGCCCAGGTACATATCTTTTAATTCGCTGTCACAAACCGCACGCATGGCTGTAAAGTTTGCCAATGCAGCTTCGCCCCTGTTGGTGTATTCCACCGTGCGTATTCCTGCACTGTACAATGCTTTTAAAAGGTCAATACTTACCTGCGTGTCTTTGTTGAAATACAGTGGTAACATTCCCTGGCTGGGTATCAGAGCGAGTAGTGTTTCTTTTTTCATAATAACGTACATTTTTTTCGTGGGGCAATGTTATCTTAAATTAGCGATAACCGGGCAATTATTTACGGAAACGATTGCGTAAATAATTGCCTAAATTACCGCTTTATCCTTGCAACTATGCAAATTTATAAGCACCTTTGAATTTATTATTAGAATATCATTTTTATACCTTTAACACATCTCTAAATTTTTGATTGCATGTCTAAAAAAGTTGTTACGCTCGGCGAAATTATGTTACGCCTTTCTACCCCCGATTTTAAACGCTTCGTTCAGGCTGATACTTTTGATATTACCTACGGCGGCGGTGAAGCCAATGTTGCAGCGGCTTTGTGCAACTACGGATTGAACGGCACTTTTGTAACCAAGGTACCTAACAATCCCCTCGGGCAGTCGGCTATCAATCATTTACGCCGGTATGGTGTAGATACCCAATTCATCGCCAGGGGCGGCGATCGGCTGGGAATATATTTCCTGGAAACAGGTGCTTCCATGAGGGCATCTCAGGTGGTATATGACCGGGCAGGTGCTTCTATTGCGGATGTGGATGCCAGCGAATTTGACTTTGATAAAATACTGGATGGTGCAGACTGGTTTCATACTACCGGTATTACGCCGGCATTAAGTGATAAGGCTGCGGCATTAACCGAAGCTGCATTAAAAGCGGCCAAGGCAAAGGGCATCACTACCAGTATTGATTTAAACTTCCGCAAAAAATTATGGAGCAAGGAAAAAGCCCGTGAAGTAATGAGCAGGCTCTGCCAGTATGTGGATGTATGTATCGGTAACGAAGAAGATGCGGATACCACATTAGGATTCAAAGCAAAGGATACAGACGTTACCAAGGGTGAATTGAACCTGGAAGGTTTTAAAGATGTGTTTACACAAATGAAAGAAAAATTCGGTTTTAAATTCATTGCCTCTTCCTTACGCGAAAGCCATAGCGCCAGTGATAACGGCTGGAGTGCACTGGTGTACGATGGCAATGAATTCTATCATACCAAACAATACAATGTACGCATCGTGGACCGTGTAGGCAGTGGTGATAGTTTTGCCAGCGGCCTAATTTACGGACTGGTTACCGGCATGAGCATGTCTGATGCTGCAGAGTTTGGAGTTGCTGCATCTGCATTAAAACATACCATCCCCGGCGATTTAAATCATGCTACATTGAGTGAAGTAAAAGAACTGGTGAAGGGTGATGGTAGCGGCAGGGTGCAAAGGTAAAAGCCGCCCCCTGCCCCCCTAAAGGGGGAATCTGGCTCTGTCAGTATTTGTAACAAATAATAGTATTTGATTTTGGGATTTTTTTGTTGACTGGCTTTTGTGCTACAATCAACATCGTTGTGTTATGCTAATCCCGATTTTCGGGGCTCACCCGTCCGAATGGCATTCAGCCGGGCGGGCTTGTACTTTTGAAGCAATTTGCAGCAAGGGATAAGGGACTTTGAAATTGACAACACAGATTCATTACTCATCATTCATTATTCATCACTCATTACTCATCATTCATCACTCCTATTATGATCATCGATTCGCTTGAAAGTGCATCCAAATATTATGCGGTACACCCGCTTTTTGAAAAAGCATTTAACTATATCAGCAGTGTAGACCTGGCAACTATTGAACCTGGTAAATATGAAATTGACGGGGAAAATCTTCGTGCTATTTATTCCAACAAAACCGGTATGTCGGCTGCGGAATCTATTCTTAAATTTGAATGTCATGATAAACACATCGACATACAGGTTTGTATTACCGGGAAAGAGACCATCGGCTGGAAACCAAGAGGTGGATGCCTTGCGCAGAAAGGTGAATACAACCCGGAGAAGGATGTGCTGTTTTATAATGATGCACCCGATATGTTTTTCGGGTTAACCGACAATCAATTTGTAGTATTTTTTCCTGAAGATGTTCACGCTCCCATGATTGGTGAAGACGAAATAAAAAAACTGGTTATTAAGGTAAAACTTTAACCGACTGTTTTCATCCGGAAAAACCATGTTAGTCTTAGTGGAACGGCGTTCTGGCTGCCTGGGTCAATTGATATGTTCAATGATTCGGGCAGTTTTGTTTTTGGGAAGAATGCTGGGATTGCACTACCAATTTACACAGAATCAGCTCTTTGCATGGGGTGCTGTTGAGGTATCGCAAATTGCCCATAGGCGCAGGTCTCCCGACCTGTTGCCCATTCGTCACTACTGCCGCCATAATAATTCACTCCAAGAATACAAGGTCAAGCAATCCTTTATCCTTTGTCATGTAATCGATCGCACTGCTATACTTCCAATACCATGGCTCATTTACAAAGCCCGCTGTTACAGGATTCCAATGCAGGTAGTTAAGCTTTTGATTGAATAATAAATCGCTATCAAGCAATACCGGATGATTTTCATGTTGCCAAAACTTAAACCGCTGGTTACTGCTGCTCTTTTTACCCTCCGCTTCAAACAGGTTCAACATGTATTCTTTTCGACTTTCTTTTGGGTTGTTTATAATTGCATCAATTAATTTTATCGCTGTAAAACTTTTCATGTTTTTTAGCACCAGTCCAGGTTCCTGTTTAGCATGAAAAGAACAAATCATGTGCAGATGATTGGTCATTAACACCCAGGCATGTACCGACAATCCCTGGTTTTTCTGACAAAAACGAATACTGTCCAACAAGATATTTCTATAAGCATCCCTCGTAAATACATCTGCCCATCCTACTACCGTAGAAGTTGTAAAGTAAACCCCTTGTTTGTCAATGAATTTATATTTTGTGCTCATGTTTATTATTTTAGCAGCATAACAAAATGTTTTATTTACTTAACTCATTGCATTAGTGACGGTAGGACACAGGTCAGGAGACCTGCGCCTAATAGGAATATCCCTATACAAATCCCTGGTAAAAATATCAAGCCATCCTACTACCGTGGAAGTGGTAAAATAAATCCCTTGTTTGTCAATGAATTTATATTTTGTACTCATCTGTTTTATTTTAGAAGTATAACAAATTTGCTTTAGTGTTTAACTCATTGCTTTAGTGACGTTAGGCAACAGGTCGGGAGACCTGCGCCTAGGTGACTACCGATATATGGTCCCTAACGGGACGAAATACATAACCGGCGAAATAATTGATTTTTAAAGGAAATGTTACAAATTTAATTAGTCAATACACTAGTAAAGCTTGTTTTACTGCTTTTGCCATATTGTTTTTAAAAGACCTTCCGGGGTGCAGATATTACAACTTATTCTCCGCTTCTATCTTAGAAACCGTCAATACATCCTGGCCGGTAGCATCCCCCATCTCCTGCAATTTGCCAAAGGCGGCTGCAGAGGCATAACTCAGTATGTCCTGAGGTGCGTGTTTGTTGTACATGCCGTAAATCAATCCCGCCATAAAACAATCGCCGCTACCGGAACGATCTGCTACCCCTTTGCAGCTAAATTCGTTGGAATTATATGCCTGGCCACCGGTATATAAACTCGTATAATAATTAATCTGGTTGGCATCACCATCAAACCGGAAGGTTTTGGCAACCGCGGTACATTTGGGAAACCGCTTCATTATTTCGATGGAAGTAGCGGCCGCATGATCTGTATAAGCATGCTTGCTTCTCTTGTCATGGATATGTTCATCTACCGGAGTACCGAGTAAGGTATTCGCACTCCAGATATTGCCCATCACCAAATCGCAGTGCTCCACCAACGCAGGCATTATCTCAACGGGCTTTTTGCCATATTTCCATAAGCGGGAACGATAGTTGAGGTCAACTGAAATTTTAATATTCCTGGCAGATGCAGCTTCCACTGCTTCCAGGCATACATCGGCTACAGCTGCATTCAATGCCGGACTGATGGCCGAAAAATTAAACCAGGATACATCGGCCAATACCATGTCCCAGTCAATCATACCCCGCTTCAATTCACTAAAGGAGGAATGATCCCGGTCGTACACCATATTGCCTTTCAGGTCGGCTCCTCTTTCAAGGAAGTACACTCCAATCCGGTTGCCCGCCATTAATACCGAAGAGGTGTAGATCCCCTTGTACTCCAGGTAATGTAACATGTGGCGGCTCATAAAATTATCGGGCAATACCGTGCAATATTTTACCGGCACTCCCCAGCCCGCCAATGCGGTGGCCACATTGGCTTCCGCTCCACCTACGTATAACAGCATGGGCTGTTTGGCAGCTATATCCGTATGGGAAGCAGGTGAAATACGCAGGAGCAATTCTCCAAAGCACAATACTTTAGACTTTACCAAGGGAAATAATTTTTTGCGTTATTGTAGCAAATGTCCTGTATTATTTTGCCGATCCATTCTTTGTTATCAGGTAGTTCGCCGTTCTCTATTTCTTCACCAAAAATATTGCAGAGTAATCTTCTGAAATATTCATGCCGCGGATAACTCATGAAGCTTCGGCTGTCAGTTAACATACCTATGAATTTACTCAATAGTCCCATATTACTTAGGGCGTTGATCTGCCTGGTCATACCATCCTTTTGATCGAGGAACCACCAGGAAGAACCAAACTGTACTTTGCCCGCCACACTGCCGTCGTTAAAATTACCAATCATGGTTGCGATCAGTTCATTGTCGGCCGGGTTAAGATTGTATAGAATTGTTTTAGCCAACTGGTCCGTGGTATCCAGGCGGTCCATAAACTTAGACAACTGTTTTGACTGTGAAAAATCGCCGATAGAATCCCAGCCGGTATCAGGCCCCAGTGTTTTCAACATACGGGCGTTGTTATTTCTTAAAGCGCCCAGGTGATACTGCTGTACCCATTTCTTTTCATGATCCCATTCTGCAAACTGCACCAGCATCGCTGATTTAAATTTGATATTCTCCTGCTGTGAGATGGATTCACTGGCGGTTAACTTCCGGAAGATGTTACTTATTTCCGCATCATTATAGTCCACGGCATAAATCTGCTCCAGTCCGTGATCACTTACGCAGCAGCCCATTTCAGCAAAAAAATCATGGCGGCTTTTGAGCGCCTGCAGGTAATCATCGTAATTAGCGATTAAGATACCGGATACTTCCTGTACTTTATTTACGTAGGCATTAAAGACCGCTACATCATCTACATTCATCGCTTTATCCGGCCGGAAGGCGGGCAAGACTTTTACCTCAAATCCATCTGCCTTTATTTTTTTGTGATGCTCCAATGTATCAGTAGGATCATCCGTTGTGCAAAGAATTTTTACATTCATTTTGCGCAGCAGGTTCCTTACAGAATATTCAGGCGTTTTTAACCTGGCGGTACATTCGTCATAAATCTCCTTTGCAGTTTCGGGCGAAAGAATTTTATCAATACCGAAATAGCGTTGCAGCTCAAGATGTGTCCAGTGATAGAGTGGGTTGCGCAGCGTGTACGGAACAGTGGCCGCCCATTGCTCAAACTTTTCGTAATCGGTTGAATCGCCGGTGATGTATTTTTCATTTACACCATTGGCACGCATGCCCCTCCATTTGTAATGATCGCCATACAACCATACCTGGGTAAGGTTTTCAAAATTAATGTCATTGGCAATCTGGTCAGGGGGTAAATGGTTGTGGTAATCAATGATGGGCATTTCCTTTGCATACTGGTGATAAAGCTGCTGAGCAGTGTCGCTTTGCAATAAGAAATTTTCGTCGATGAATTTTTTCATGTCAGGTTTTGTTTATTTGGATTTTATGGGGGTTGTTATATAGATTGTTTTATTATTTATCTGTTGTAACTTTTAGCTTTTAATAATTTTTTGAAGTGCCTGCCAGACCTCACCTCCCATCCTCCTCTCCGAGGGAGAGGAGGCGGTGCTTCTTACCTTTTCCAAACATTTTATCTTCCAATTCAACTTTATATCTTTAATGAACCAGGTTCGGAGATCGCTTTTTTGATTGTTAGTTCCTTCTAAATGAAAGCCAATAAAAGCTCATCAATGGTATTCGGTACAAGAGGGCGATCCGCCGCGGCGGACAAGTCGCAACAATGTTGCCATGAAATTCAAATGCCCGGACAAAGACAAAGCATTTTTTTAAAGGCCATGTTTATCGAAGCTGTTACGATTTCCCAATTCTGACCCCGCCTAAGTTCCCCCTTCGGGGGACAGGGGGCTACAAACTCACACCCCTCTTCCACGGAATAAAATCATCCTGGTTGAGCAATACTGCTTTTGGTATTACTTCGCCGCTGGCGGCTTTGATGCAATATTCCAATATGTCTTCGCCCATTTGTTCGATTGTTTTTTCGCCTTCAATTATTGGACCGGTATCAATATCAATGATATCGTTCATCCGCTTTGTTAAACGGCTGTTGGTAGACACTTTGATGGTGGGACAAACCGGGTTCCCGGTTGGTGTACCAAGCCCGGTGGTGAACAAAATCAACGTGGCTCCGCTGGCCGCTTTACCGGTTGTGGCTTCCACATCATTACCGGGTGTACATACCAGGTTGAGACCGGGTTTGGTGACCGGTTCTGTATAATCCAGCACATCTATTACCGGTGAGGTTCCACCCTTTTTGGCAGCGCCGGTGCTTTTGATAGCATCGGTTATTAAACCATCTTTTATATTTCCGGGCGACGGGTTCATGTGAAAGCCTGAACCAACTTTTAATGCGGAATCATTGTATGCCTGCATGAGGTGAACAAACTTTCCGGCAACCGCTTCATCACTGGTTCGGTCGAGCAGGTTTTGCTCGGCGCCACATAATTCGGGAAACTCGGCCAGTAATATTTTACCACCCAGCGCCACTACCAGGTCGCTGGTGTAACCAACGGCAGGATTGGCGGAGATACCGCTGAAACCATCGCTGCCGCCACATTTTACACCGATGACTAATTTATCGAGTGTGGCGGGTTGTCTTTCGAGTTTGTTTATTTCTATCAGCCCTTCGAATGTTTTTTTGATCGCATCGGCAATCAGTTGTTCTTCGCTTTGCGATTGCTGCTGCTCAAAAATATAGAGCGGCTTATCAAAATTGGGGTTGAGTGCCTGTAAGTCATTTTTAAAATCTCCCACCTGCAGGTTCTGGCAACCCAGGCTCAGCAACGTGATGCCAGCTACATTCGGATGGTTGGCATAAGCAGCCAGCAACTTACTTAAAATAGCCGCATCCTGGCGGGTGCCGCCGCAGCCTCCCTGGTGATTTAAAAATTTAATGCCATCCACATTTTTAAAAGGGCGCTCTGTTGCATCCGGGCGGGGGGCTTCAAACAGGTTTACGGTTTTAATATTTTCTCCCTTTTTTAATGCTTCCACCAAAAGATGGGTATAGCGTTTATACTTGTCTGTAACGGCATAACCCAGTTCGTTGTGCAATGCTTCCCGTATTACATCGAGGTTACGGTTTTCGCAAAATACGGTGGGAATAAATAACCAGTAGTTAGCAGTACCTACCATGCCGTTACTGCGGTGATACCCATTGAAGGTACGTCCTTTAAACTTTGACACATCGGGTGGCGTCCACTGGTAACCGGTCTTTCGCCAGGCATAAGGTTCTACTGCATGCTTTACATTGGCAGTTGACATCCATCCGCCTTTAGGAATAAAGGACTGTGCCGTTCCAACCAGCACGCCGTACATGATTACTTTATCACCGGGCTGCATATCTTTTGTAAAAAATTTATGTTTGGCATCGATGTTATCCTGCAGAATATACGTTTCATTTTCAAAATCAATGGTAGCCCCTTTTGACAAATTGGTCAATGCCACTAATACATTATCATCTTTATGGATTTTTAAAACCTGCTGTTTCATATTTTTAATTTATACATTTTTTTTATTGCTGAATCGTGAATAATTACCTGGTGAGTCACCCTTTGGGGGTGACTCACCAGG
>JANPIJ010000009.1:0-21951 GCA_031424955.1 Ferruginibacter sp.
GCCAGAATATTCCAATTTCTTTTCACCATACGCTAATGCCCTGGCTGCCAGTGCTAGTCTTTCGCCCACAGGTTTTTTATTGATAGGATGAATATCTGTTGTATCGCCACAATCAAGTGTAACAACTAACGCCGTTTTTGCGGTATTAAGCATAGTGTATAATTGGGCTTCTCGTATTTCGGGTGTATTAGAGCGGAACGGTGCAATTTGTACAAAAAGAAAAGGCAGCTCGCCCAAACCCCATTGGCTACGCCAATCTTTAATCATAGTAGGAAACATCTTTGCATACAATGAAGGATTACCAATATTAGATTCACCTTGATACCATATGAAACCTTTAATTGCATAAGGAATCAATGGTTCAATCATGGTTTTGTATAAACTACCATAGTTTCCGCTGTTCATTGGATTAGGATTCGAAGGCGCTTGCGGTTTTTGGGGCATTGCTTTTTTTTCAGCTACCGCCAGGGCTGAATCTGCTTTCCATTTTACAGTAAGCGAATCTTTTATTAAATTAATGGAAGCAAACTTTGATTGATAATTTGTTATTGCTTGTTCATATTTTTCATTTACAAGTGCAAATTCTGGATTGGACAAGAATAATTCTTTACGCATCCATTTTTCAACTTCTGTACCGCCCCATGATGAATGAATGATACCTATGGGAACCTTTATTTGTTGGTGCAACTGCCTGGCAAAATAATAGGCCACTGCTGAAAAACTGACAACATTTGATGGATTACAAACTTTCCATTTTGCATTAATGGATGTAACAGGTTGTGTACTATTATTATTGCGGGGTAGAGAAAATTCTCTTATCAAAGGAAAGTCTGCTGATGCGGCTTCCGCCTCCCAATTTAAAAGTGGCTGTTGAGGCGGTCTAAGACCCAGTTGCCTTTCCATATTGCTTTGCCCACCTGCAAGCCATACTTCGCCAATGGCTATATTATGCAGAACCACTTCATTTTTATCCGTAATAAAACGCATATCAAGTGATGCTGTATTTGCTTTCATGGGTGATAACTTAACCATCCATTTACCTTCCACCACAGGGGCTTCATTTTTTTGCCCATTAAACTCAATGACAACCGTTTTACAATCTAAAGCTGTGCCCCAAACAGGCACTTCTATTTCTCTTTGCAATACCATATTATCGGTAAAAAGAGAAAAGGGTTTTACTTGTGCATTCACGCTAAAACCACTATAGGCTAAAGCAGAACACGATAATATTTTTAAATACTTTTTAGTCATTTTATTATTTGTTCAAAAATGATTTATCTGCTGGTGCACGAGATAATTGAAAGCGATAGGACATGCCATCTACAGCTGTAATAAAAACTCGTGTAATATTTTCTTTTTTTAAGTAGCGCACTTTGAGGTTACTGAGGGTAGAGATGAGCGTATGATTTCCAGCAACATCTATACTGTCTACAACAGGTGTAGAAGCGGTAGTACTATTGCCTTTTTCAGTACCGCCAGCCATATGAAGATCAGGATCGCTGAAAGAGATAGTAAGGTTATTACCATTTGCTTGTTCCATTACCATACATGGTTGGTGCACTTGTTTCAACATACCTGCATTGGTAATGATAGTAGGTTTAAATAAACTATAGGCAAATACATTTTGTTGCTTGTTATAAATAATATGAGCGGTATCATTTTGCTGTTTAACATCTATTAATCCATTGGCCATAGCCTTATCTACAGTGCTTTTGGCAGGTTGTATCAACAGGGCATAATTATACTTCCCGTTGGTAGGTTTTGTACCATGATCGAGCCATGCAGTAACATAAGTAGCCGGTGGCATATTGTTAGATGAACTACTGTTAGGAAACTCTTGCACTCTTTTGTTAACCGTTAGCATAACATCAGCAGAAGGATATGCCACATATACATTGTTCCAATTGTCTTTAATAGCTGTAGGCGTTGCTACTTTTGCGTTATGGTTTGTTACAGCATTCTCATTTACATATACTTCCTCTGTGGGTTCTGCAGTGATGTTTTGAAGAAGCGTGGTATGGGTGCTGCTTGTGGCATCATTGCTTCTGATACCAGACCCCATGAAATAAATAACTTTTCCAAAATAGAAGTAAGATTTTTTGGCTTCAAAACTTTGATCAAAAGTGGCATCATGCAACTGCATAGCACACATACTAACAGAATCATTAAGGTTAGTGCCACCTAAAAAAGGATCATCTCCATAGTTCCAGTTAGAAGGCATTTTACCTAACCCACCCTTGCTTGCATCTAGTTGAGCCATCGTTAATACTTTAGCTGTAGTGCCGGGAAAATGTGACCAATCCCAACTATTGCCAGGCGTAAAACTTTGCTTTTGATATAAAGAAGAAGAAAGTTCAAAATTTCCATAACCAAGGTAACGCCCATAGCGTCCTTCATTACCAATGCACTCGAAATCAGAAATGTATTTACTAAACCCTTTAACGGTAGCAAGCCATCCATTTCTTCTACCAATAAACAATCCTGAATAAGGCATGTAAGTAGTGGTAGAAGGTTCAACATTAGGTACAATATTTAAGTTCAATGCTTGCAATAAGCATTTAGAAGCCCCTAAAGTTTTGGTTAAAGAAATAGACACAATTGGCGGCTTGTTAAACCAAAAATCTTGTAATACTTGCGGGTCTAATTGGTACAATCTTTTAAAAGTTGCTATTAAGGAAGTGTCCATTTTATCAGCACTTAGTCCTAAATACACATAAGCTGGCAATAGTTCTTGCATATTTTTAGAAGCCGATGGAAAGCGACCAGCAGTTCCTGAAGGTGTTCTATGATTGGCACTAAAAAGATCATAACGGAGTAACGTGCCTTTTAACTGCTCATACACTTCATCCTTTAATTGACAAGGCGTTTTTGCAAAAAGATAATAGATTAAGCAGGCTTGATGCAAGGCATCATCACCGTATTCGCTGGTATAGGTATAGGCATGATGAAAGGTAGAGTAATCCACTTTAAAAATGTCGTTATAGCCAGGTGCTGGTTGAAAAGCATAGTTGTAAAACTTTTGTATTCCTTGCAAAGACGCTACTTTTAATTTGGGGTCTTTTTCGGTTAAAGCATAAATTAATTTTGCAACACCTTCGCCTCTAATGTCATCGGCATTTTTTGAATCCATGTTTGCTTTAAAAGCACCATAAGTATGGCCAAACTGTGTAAACCATCTTAATGCGTTTAAAGTATTGGTATAAGTTGAAGCTGGCAAATAGTTGCGTAGCAAAAAGAATGCATGTGGCCATGCCGTAGAACGAACTGCATTTAAGTACAAAATCCCCATCGCACTACTATCGGCCCATCCTTGATCATAAGCCCAATCAAAGAGGTCTATACATCTTTGCAAACTTGCTTTTCCGCTAGGGGTTTCGGGATGCAACCTATAATCCAAAGCCAATTGAAAAAATGCACCCTGTGTTAATTTAGAAAAATTCATTTCCGCACCATTGCCTATGGAAAACAATCCCACTCCTTCTACATTTCGTTTTCCCCTTACGCTTCCATCATCATTACGTGTTAAAACAATTTTAGATGCATCGGTAGCTACATTGCCTGTAGCACCAGGCTTAGACCAGCTAATCCATTGGTTAGTAGCTTGTATTCGTTTATTGAATAGTGTTGCATCAATGTTGCTGGCCTCTGCCGAGCCTAACATCCATTCGTCTATATTTTTTGTAATGGCATTTGCTATAGCTGTATCAGCTAAGGTGATATTTTTAAGATCAGCTTGCAGTTCCCTAGGTGTAATAAAATCCTTAACATTGGTACCGGTTTTTACAAAATAATCTGCAGTACGGTTCCATGGTATTGAGTTAGTAATATCAAACATATCAAAAAATAGGTTACCACCAGCACCAGTTTTGGGTGCTTTAAAACGCATGTACATCAATTCACGCCCAGCAGCATATCCATAATTTGCATCTGCTTTAAACGCAACAGAAATACAACGCCAACCTTTAAAATTGAGATACATTTTAATGGTTGTTGCATAGGTTTCGTTTGCATTTAAAAATTCAATGGCCAGTGAGTCTTTAATAGGGCTTTCATTATAAACCCAAGCATACAAACCGCTGCCACCATTCTTACATTTATTTTTTAAATCGTTGGGATTGTTGACTGTTAAAAAACTTCCAGGTTGCCAATTCCACTGTAAGGAATGGTTGCCTATTTTAGAATGCTTGGCAGATAGTTTAACGGTGGTTCCTGCACTAGCATTATTCCATTCAGAAGGTATGCTATCTGCTTCAAAAGAAGACCATTTTTGAGCATTTAGATTGAAGGCGATGAATAAGGGACATACTAATAAAAATAACTTCATCATAGCCATACACTTTACTTGCTTATACTTGCTTATAATTAACATCTTACCATTTTAAAAAAGTGAACCGAAATGGCTTAACTCATAGGATATAAAAACCTGTTTTATTTCCAAATAGACAATGGATTTGATGTTATGGAAGCGCCATTTTCGGTAGTGAACAATACGGCAATAGTTTGCTTGCCGGCAACTTTATGTAACACCATGTTTAAGCGATGTATACCAGTGCTTGGCTTTTCACCTGCCGATAATACCGGTGCATCTTCAGCACTAAATACGGCATTGGCTGGAGCTAAAATGGTTGCTTTAATTGTCTTGCCTTTTTGTGTAAGTGTCGCTTCTTTACCCTTGAGGGTAATTATAGCGTCGGTACTAATGCCCCATTGTATGGTATGCGTACCTTTTAAAGTAAGTTCATCCTGCATTAATACTGCGCTACGGTTATTTACCAATGAAACCCCCCTTTCTGCTTTCGTACAAAACTTTCTATAAGCATCCGTAAGGTCGGCAATAGCAAAAGGCTTATCGTTATTTAAAGATGTTTTCGTAATTTTTGATACTGCTCTAATATTTTGATTTTCGTCATCAATCATAATAACATTGTGGCTTTTAGAATTATTGCGATAATAATTCCAACGCGTAGAATCCATAACGAAGTAACCCTTCAACTCATAATGGTCGCTACCTACATCATACAACCATCTTTCACCAGCTAAGTCAATTTCAACATTTCCTAAATCCAAGTGACCATGATTCACTTGATTGTAGCCACCTTTCATTCCCACAAAAGCTGCGTTTTTATCTGCCCAGCTACCACGCATGGTTACCACTGGTACAGGACCATTGAAGTATCTATCTAAAGGAAGATTGGTTACAGATTTACCACTTGGCGCTTTGTAAAAAAGCACATGGTATGGCGATGGCAGTTTTTTGCTTTGTTTCAGGTAAGCATGTTCATTATCGGCCAAATATTGGTCGTTGTATCTATTGGCTGCCCACAAAAACATATTATTAGGATAACGGGGTGTTTTAGGACTTACATCCGCATAAGTCATTTGTAGGCCAGTAGTGCCACGGGTATATAAACTAAAGTAAAATGTTTGGTCAAAGCCTTTGGCATTTGACAATCCGAAATCGGTACCTAGCGCTGTTTTTAAGGCTTCAAAACCATAAATAGAATATGATGTACCAAACCCCCAATAACCTGTGCCTTCTGGATATGCACCATCTGGAGCATATTCGTTTAACGCCAATGGCAGAGAGGCCAAGGCATAAGTTATTATTTGCTTAGCGTATTCAGGATCGGTTTCTGCAATGGCCAAAGCACCAATTGTTAACCCAGAATTACACACTTGATTCCAATTGTGCCTTACGTAACTAAACCAGCCATACGGTGCACCTGCATAAGCTGCCAAACCAGGTATTAATCCATTATTAATTAGTTTATGACGAATGTATTTTTTGGTAGAATCTGGTATACAATCGTAAAACCAATCGTAGCCAATACCAACTGTAATTGAACTTTCAGCGGGATCTAAAAAATGAATCCATTCCCAATCGGGTTTTTCACAGATATTGAGTAAGTCTTTTAAAACGGGGGCATAGTACTTCTTGTTTCCTGTAAGATGATATGCCATGCCAAATAGTAATGCTCTATTTAAAGCCTCCCTGTGTTTTTTAGTGTCGGGCTTCCCAAGCAAATCGTCGGCCTGCTTATTGATAGAGCTAATGTAGCTGGCAAGCAAAGTATCTGTTAGTGCCTGTTTTTTTAATTCAGTAATTCTCTTTTTTGTCAACAATAATCTTGGATGTTCTTGCTGTAAGGTATTGAGAACATTTTCTGGTTTTACAATAATTCTCTGTGCTTTGCTATATGGATTTTCCGGAGTTAATACTATCACAGGCGCATCTTGTGCTAATAAACTTTGGATACTCAACACACTTACCACTAACAATATTCTCAACTTGGTCATCTTACTATTTTAATTGTTTGTTATTTTACCGATACTATTTTTTTATACCTTAACAATGCTTCTAAATAATAATAGTCAGCATATACCAAAGGCACATCAATTTCACCACCTTTTGGCTTAAAGCCAACACTGTGTTTTAATATAAAGCCGTGACCCTCACCAGGTGCATAGGTATAAGCATCGCTAGCCAAACTTTTAAGCATAGTTTCTGCGGCTTTAAAATAGATTTGCTTTTGTGCAGGTGTATAAGTGCTTAACTCTAACAAGGCTGACGCTACCACCGTAGCGGCAGAAGCATCTCTTTCTTCATTTGGAATTTGCGGTGCATTAAAATCCCAATATGGGATTTTATCTTTGGGTAAATCAGGATGGTTCAAATAGAAACTTGCTACTTTCATAGCTTGCTGCAGGTACGCTTTCTTCTTGGTTTCTCTGTACATCATTGTGTAGCCGTATAAAGCCCAGGCTTGGCCTCTTGCCCACGATGATGAATCTGAGTAACCTTGCCATGTTTTCTTTGCCAATACTTTTCCGCCAGGTGAATAGCAAACAACATGGTAAGAACTGTTATCGTTTCGGAAGTGATTTTTTAAAGTTTTATCAGCATGGGTTATGGCAATTTTTTTAAACTTGCTGTTCGTTGAGTTGGCCGAAGCCCAGGTCAAAAACTCCAGGTTCATCATGTTGTCGATAATGACAGGGTAAGCATACTGACTATCAGCACGAGCGGTTGGAAACATATCCCAGGATTTGATTAAGCCAACTCGTTGATGAAAGCGGCTAGAGAGTGATTCAGCGCCGGTGAGCAATAAGCTCTTATAGGCGGGTTTTTTAGTGAGTCTGTAGCCGTTACCATAAGAACAGTACAACATGAAACCAAGATCATGAGTACTTCTATTCCATTGCTCCTTTACCAATGCATCTGTCCATAATGAAGCAGCTTTCTTCCATTTTTCGGATCTTGTGAACTCATACAAATACCACAACGTACCAGGAAAGAAACCACTTGTCCACCAATCAGATTTGCTATCTTTTAATGAACCGTCTTTATTCAATGTGAAGGGAATGGAGGTGGTGTCTCTATGCTCTTTCAATAACAATTCATACTGGCTTTCAGCCTTTTTAAAAATCGATTTCACGTCAACTTTATCCTGGGCATCCACTAATTGGAAGAAGAATATTGGAAGGAAAACCAAGGTGCTGATCTTTAGGGTTGAGCTACTCATTTCAATGATGCTTATAAAAGTTCTATTGTTCAAAAAAGACCTCACTGAAACAGTTGCAACAACTGCAAATAATGAGCGTGATTTACCTTACTATGATATCGAATGATTTGGTGATGGATGAAGCATTTTTCCAATTTGCATTGGACGCAACAAAAGTGACATTGTAAACTCCAGCCTTTGTATACCTGTATGCAAATTCATTCATCATGACATCTGTATATGTTTTGAAAGGCATGCTCTTATCAGTGGGCACCCTGTTCAGGTAATAATCTCTTGATATCGCCCAATCTTCATTTGCTAAAGCAGTGGCTGTACCGCCTGTTATTTGCAACTGAGACGTTGAACTTGACCATGCCTGTGCAGTATTTACAATGTTGACCGCCCTGAATGCAGGGTTCAATGTAGCAACGGTGAAAGTATCTTTTGTTGCAACGGTTGTGTCGGTGCCGGTTGCATAAAACTGAACTGATAAATTGTTAATCGTCCACTTAGGTTGCTGGCTACCTGCAGTTGCTTTATACTTAAATGCAAGAAAGAATGGCTTATTTCCAAATTCAGAAATATCTATCCTACCCGAAGGGGTGGCTGTTGTCAGTGTTCCATCAGATAATATGACTTTGCTTGTAATATCCACCCACGTTGCTTTGTAAATATTCAGAGAGTCGTAAATACCATTATAGTCTGAAGACGCAAGGACCGAAAAACTGTTCAACTGACCGGGATTTTGCTGTAGCGATTGAAACTGAAGATAAGCAGTTCCTTCTGCCAAAGCCCTGTCTTTGAACTGGTACCTATACCCTAACAAAGTTGGATAAGTAGCAACTTTTTCACCAGAATAAAAACTGATATAATCAGCATACCCGTTCAATTTAAAGCGTATGGTGTCACCAACATTGTAGGTAGCTCTTTCAAGATTAATATCCAGTATAGGTTCTTCAATTTTACCTTTGGCGCATCCGGCCAATGACATGGCATAAACAACGGCCATTACCTTTATATATCTCAATTTCATAGATGTTTGTTTTTACTAATCGTTAATTACCAACCTGGGTTTTGTACAGCAAGTTTGTTGAGTGAAATTTCAATGGTAGGGATTGGAAGAAGGTTGAACCTTTCTGATACCCGGTTATACACGGCTGCCATACCTGTATTGAAGTTGTTCGTTATAAACTTCTGAGCTTCGTTTTGCAATGTTTGCTGGTAAAGACCCCATCTGATTAAATCATTTCTACGGGTGAATTCAAAGCATAATTCCCTGGCTCTTTCATCCCTGATGGCTTTTCTAAAACTGTCTTTATCTGTTATAAGAAAGTAAGGGACCGTAGCCGTTGTTGAATATATCTGTGTGCACTTAGCCCTCGCCCTTACCCGGTTAAGCAAGTCTATTGCAATGGTGTTAGGCCCGCTCAGTTCATTTTCTGCTTCAGCATACATCAACAACACATCAGCATACCGTAGGATGGGAAAGTTTGCACCACTGGTACCAGTTGCCGGTCTTATTGTTTCATACTTTCTACGAAGCTTTCCAGGATTTTTATCAATCACTCGCTGAGTTCTTAACGCAGCAGTTGTATTTAAAGAATCCCGCGGTGTTTCCCACAAAGAATTACCACGATAATAAAATGGTGCAATGTTCCAGTTGCGACGAACATCCATTGTATCCGTATTGTAATATTCGGCAAGGCTGTACGTCACTTTATACCAATCCAACACGTATCCTACATCAACATTGCTTTGCGGACAAGCAATGCCTAAACCGGTTTGTCCCCCCCATCCACTTGCCCTGAAATAAGGTGGCTGTGGTGCCTGGAACTCCGCCTCCCACATATTTTCTTTCAGATCATAGGCATCTTTCATGATGTTAATCCAAAGCTGCGTGTAATCAGGATTCAAATTATTCTTCCCGGCATCAACTACCTTTTTTGCCCAATCTCTTGCATCTGCAAACTTAGCCTCATCTTTGATTGGATCTCCGGCCATATACAAGCATACTCTTGATAAAATGCCCCTCACCACTTGCTTGCTTACCCTTACAGGTTGCTGCTTTGTACCATCTACATCATTCACTTTTTCTTCGGCTGCAGTCATATCCTTCAGTATGTGTGCATACACATCTTTTGCCGGAGTAAACGCAATATCAAGACCTTCGAGAGAGGATGTTTCAGTAAGTTTCAAAGGAACGTTTCCAAAGTGTGAAACCAATAGAAAATAGAAATAGCCACGCAGGAAGAGTGCCTCTCCCCGCATTACTTCCCGCTTCGACTCATCCATAGAAGGCTTGTCAATATTAGCCAGGAAGCTGTTGCAGTTATTGATATACCTGTAACATTGAGTCCAGAAAGTGCCTGTACTGGTAGCATCATATACCAATGCATTGACAGCACTGTTGGTATTCCGGAAAACTTCATCTGTAGGTATGCACCAGGATGTTAGTGTACCATTGGCCATAAGTCCACTATTATTATCATTGAAAGCAGCATATAACCCAAGCAAGGCGGTATTGGCTTCAGTCTCTGTATTGTAATAATTCTCAGGGCTGATGAATGATTCAGGAGTTGTTTGCAAAAACTTTTTACAAGAAGGGGATGCTACTGCCAGGCTTACCAGGCAGATGAAAATGATTACTTTATTCATAGCAAGTTGATTAGAATGATTTAAAATGTTAGATTCGCTCCAAAAGTCGTTGTGTTTGCCCTTGGATATACTGAATAATCAAACCCTGGGGTTAAGGCTCCAGGCCTACCATTCACTTCAGGATCGAACCCTGAATAATTGGTCCATGTAAGCAGGTTTTGTGCTGATACATATACCCTGATCTGTTTGAAAGGCTCCTTCTTTAAGAATTTTAAATCCTTTGGTCTTAAGGTGTAGCCCAGGGCCACCGTTTTTAAACGGAGGTATGAACCATCTTCCACCACCCTGCTCCAATAATAGCTGCCGGGAGCAGCACCGGCATTTGCTTTAGGCATATCGTTGGTTTGGTTGGTCGGACTCCACCTGTTGGTGTATGTCTTAAACATATTTAGGTAAGACGAAGAGTTATTGGGTGATCCGTTTTCAAAGATCAACCGGTTGGCATTATAAATATCGTTGCCGTACGACCATTGCATGAATACATTTAGGTCGAAATTGTAAAAGCGGACATTATTTGTAAAGCCTCCGGTATGCAGTGGATTACCGGAACCAATTACAGTACGATCGTTGTTATTGATAACACCATCACCATTTAAATCTTTCAACTTGACCGCACCGGGAACAGGAGATGTTGACCGCGTTGTAAAACTAGTTGTAACAGTAGGTTTCAATGTATACACCCCGGTTGGAGACTTATCAAAGTCGCTGTACTGATAGACGCCGTCTGAAACAAATCCGAACATTTGCCCTAATGCCTCGCCCTTCTTGGCTATATACAAAGGGCTGCTATTGAAATTGCCATTCCACCCAACAAAACCATATAAGTACTCCTGATTTTCCGACAACTCCAACACTTTGTTTCTATTCATTGAAAAATTCAAGGCGCTTGACCATACGAAATGCTTACGTTTAATATTGGTTGTATTGATTAGAATTTCAATGCCCTTATTAGCTACTTTACCAATGTTTTTAAATCCACTGGAATACCCGGAAGATGTAGGAACCTGTGCATTTAATAACAAGTCAGAAGTAACCTTCCTGTAAAAATCGACACTGATGCCTAGCTTACTTTTAAACAAATCGATATCAAGTCCGATATTACTTTGAGTGGTGGTTTCCCATTTAAGATTTTTATTTCCCATGCTGCCCAGATTTGCAATAAAAGCAAACGCATTGTTTACGGGCATATAGCTAGTATTCAAGGTAGAGTATGTTACAAAATCACCTACCCTGTTGTTACCAGTTGAACCGTATCCAAACCGAAGTTTTGCATCAGAAATACTCTTGATGTTTTTAATCCATTTTTCGTTTGACATGCGCCATGCAAATGATACTGAAGGAAAGTAACTCCACTTATTTTCATCATTAAACTTGGACGAACCGTCAGCACGATACGTAGCACTGAAGAGATAAGTTGATTTATAATCGTAGAGCACTCTGCTTAGCAAAGACACCAATGTGTTTGTAGAGGCATTAATTCCAGGAACACCTGCTATTCCCTGAGACATACCTGAAATACCCAAACTCTCATTCGGAATATTTGTTGCGTTCTGCGAAAATGCATGAGTCTCATTTTTTTGAGCTGTTGCTCCCACTAAAACATTTAAATGATGGTTTTTTTTGAAGTTATTTGTGTAGGTCAATGTATTCTCATTGGTAATATTCCTGAGATCTGTAATAGTATAATTGCCATTAACGCCGTTTGGATTTGTAGCAACCAATCTACCCCGGCTGGTTAGGGAATTATAAAAATCTTCGTTTCTGCCATTGGTCTGGTTGATACCGGCAGTTACCCTTAACCTGAGTTTTGACGCTATCTGGTACTCAAAATAACCATTGAGGAAAAGATTGCCCTGGCGATTTTTGTGGTATTCATTTTTAGCGGAAAACAAAGGGTTATAAATGGATGAAGTGTTATTTTGATCAATGCCTACATCATTCGGTTCATCCAGCAAAGAGTCAACATTGCCGGAAAAAGTAATGGGCCTGTAACCCCACACACTTGCCATAATATAGGATGTACCTCCTGCAAGTCCGGAAGTGCCACTTCCTACTGACTTTACACCATACTGATCGGTATAAGTATAGGTTGTGTTTAAGCCGAATTTTATTTTAGCAGATAAGGTTTGATCCAAGTTAAATTTCACCTGGTATCTTTTAAAGCCTGAGTTAATCATGATTCCTTTCTGATCAGCATAATTTCCTGAAAGGTTATATCGTGTTTTATCATTGCCACCTCTTACAGATAAATAATAATTAGAGAATGGAGCTGGAGCACCAAATACGGCATCCTGCAAGTCGGCACCTTTGATGCCTTTGTACAAGCTCATCACAGAATCTACCAGTTTAGGTTCGTTTGCAACATTGCGCAAATAGGCAGCTAAAGTATTGGTTGGATTTAATTCGTATAGGTATTTTATATAATCAAACGGATCCATCAATTCCATTCTTTGAATAACCTTTTGCCTGGCAGTGTATGTTTGAAATTCAATGATTGGAGGACCAGTTTTTCCTTTCTTGGTTGTAATCAGAATTACTCCATTCGCACCCCTTGCACCATAAATTGCAGTAGCGGAAGCATCTTTCAATACCTCTATCGATTCAATTTCTGCAGGGTTCAACATGTTATTATCCGGTGTTTCAATTGGAAAACCATCAATCACATACAAAGGTGAATTATCCTGGGTTAGTGAATTTGCTCCACGAATAACTATATCAACAGGTGCCCCGGGTTGACCATCTTGTGAAATCACCTGAACTCCCGTAACCCTCCCTGCAAGCCCCTGGTCAAATGACATAATGGGTGCTTGTTGAAAGTCATTCATATCAACCCTTGAAACTGCACTGGTAACATCTTTCTTCTTCACCGTTCCATAACCAATCACAACTACATCGTTCTGGCTAACATTGGAAAGGTTCAATGTAACAACAAAGTTTGTTTGATTTTTTACAGGAATTTCTTTGGTATCATACCCAACAAATGAGATTTGCAGCACAGACTTTTGAGTGGCTACGTTGATTAAAAATGTACCATCATTTTTGGTAGTCACAGCATTGGTCGTGCCCTTCTCTGTAACAGTGGCTCCTTCAAGTGGCATACCTTCTGCACTTGATACTTTACCTGTTAATTTGATGGGTGGCGGTGGTGGTGGAGAAAAATATTCTTCTTTGGTCAATAAGGCCGCTTCCACTTTTTTAATCACAATGATTTTATTGACGATAGAGTAACTGAGTGATTGGTCTTTTAAACAATAGTTGAGCACTTCATCCAAGGGTGCATTTGTGAAATTTACAGTAACCTTTTTCGCGTTTTTAAGTAGGAGTTCGCGATAAACGAATGTATAACCAGTCTGTTTCTTGATCTCAGAAAATACCTTCTCCAGTGGTACATTCTTTTCAGAGAGGCTCACGTTTTGAGCATATCCATTTGCCGAAGCGTTCAAACAAACAACGATCGACAAAATGACTGTAAGATTCATTTTTATTAGGTTTTTTACAATCCCTTTTGTTCGGCGGGGATTGTTACAAGCAATAAATTCCATAAATTTGTTCAGTTTAGGTTTATAACAAGAGACTTCATCGTTTTTCCTGGGAAGCCTAAGCTTTTGCCGGTTGTGTTAGTAGCACTTCCGGCTTTCTTTTTATTCGGCTTCCAGGTTTTTAAACATGCTGAATTTGTGATCAGCTTAGGGTAATACTTTTGTTTTTAATGGTTAAAAAAATCTGGTTTTATTGAATAACAAAGATGTTTTTGCCTTCAATCTTAAAAGTGGCTCCCCCTGATAATTCAAGTGCTTTTAAAACATCAGAAAGTTTATTATTCATGGGAATATCAACATGCAGTGGATCAAATCCCCTTTTATTTTTGAATGTTACCTCTACATCATACCATCGTGAGATTTGCCGCATCACTGTTTCCATGTCGGCATTTTCAAAATGGAATAAGCCGTTTTTCCAGGCAATTACTTCATCAACATCTACTCCATTGACCACTTTTACGTTTCCTTGCTTTAGTTGGGATTGCTGACCAGGTTTCAAAGTATTAGTAATGGTACCGGCAACAAACTTCACAGATCCTTCAAGCAGCGTAGTTTTAACAACCGGCTCATCCTTGTACGCCATAATATTAAAGTGCGTTCCCAATACCTGCACCTCAGCTCCTTCAACAGAAACTATAAAAGGCATCGATGCATTTTTCGCCACTTCAAAATAAGCTTCACCTGTAACCTGAACCCTTCTATCTGATCCTGAAAATGAAGTTGGAAAGAATAGCGTAGAAGCTGCATTCAGCCAAACATTTGTTCCATCGGGCAACACCACCTGGTATTGGCCACCTCTGGGAGTTGAAATGGTATTGTAAACAATTTCATTTGTTTTTGTTTCTGCCTCCTTGTACGAAAGCTTGCCGTTAATCTTAACCACTTTTGTATTGCCTTGCTCAGCCAACGCTCCATTGGCAGCATCATCTAACACAATTGATGATCCATCGGCAAGGGTCAAAACAGCTTTATTTCCACCAGGCAAAACGTCGTTTGTAACTTCCTTACCTATGTTACTACGTGAAGCTATATTGTCATTTTTTTGTTGCCACCTATCTATAAGAAAAAATATACTTAACCCGACAACAAGCAGGACAGAAGCCGCAGCCATCCATCTCTTCCAACTTTTGCTACGCAAAGAAATAACCGGGGTTGGGGTTATTTTATTAATTAAAATATTACGAAGCCTGTCGCTTTGTTCTTTACTTATAGATTCGTTGGATGCAGAAGCATCAAACTGTGTTTTTATCTCTTCTAATAAATGGCGGTTAGATGCATCTTTAGATAATGCATTCATCACTTCAATATACTGTCCGGGAGTACATCGGTTCTCCACATATAGTTGCAGTAGTTGCCTAATATCGTGTCCATCTTTTTCCATTCTTATAAATTAATTTAGCTGCAGTGATCTATAGTAATATCCAAAAACCGCCCTGTAGGGTGGGTCTGTTAGAAAATATTTTTTTTCGATGTGGGCCTCCCAATACGCCAGGTGAGATTAGCAAAATCGATAGATGCTGAAGTTGCCTGATATAGTGTCCATCTTTTTCCATTCTTACAAATTAATTTAGCTACAGTGCTCAGTAGTAATATCCAAAAACAGACAGGCAGGGTGGGTCTGTAAGAAAATAAATTTTTAACCGAAGAAGGATGACTCAATGGTTAAGGTAAGATTAGCAAAATAGAAAGCAAATAAGAGAAACCGAATTAAAGTCTGGTACTTATCTTCTTCACAACAATGTTCTGACAGTTTGACTACCTGTGTTTGTAAAAAGAATGTACAGCAGCACAAATCGCATATCAGCATGGGTCCACATATAATCCTTAAGTGACCTGACAGCATACACCATGTGTTCCTTTACAGTGTTGCGTGAAATATGCAATACTGCCGCTACTTCTTCGTAAGACTTATCTTCCTGTCTGCATAGTTTAAACACCTTTTGTCTTTGAGGAGGAAGAGAACTGATAGCACTATTTAAGATGGCTTCATACTGCTGCCATTGCAATTTCAGGTCGGCAGTGTTTACAGAATTGATGAGTTTGTAGGCTATGTCAACCCGCATATCTTCATCCTTACTTATTTTTTTAAGCAATTTAAAAACGCAGTTTCGGGTAATACGATACAGGTACGCATTGAAGGAAAGATCACTATTGATACGTTTCCGTATTTCCCAAAGTTTAATGAATACTTCCTGCAATATATCTTCAGCAACCTCAGGTATTTTTACAAACTTTAGGACATAGGCATACAAGGCAGGATGATACTTATCATATAATTGAGTATATGCATCAGTGTCTCCCACTTTAAGTCGGTTTATCAATTCTTTCTCATCAGAGATTCCCTTATTCATATATACGAAGATAATCAAACGATGTGTAAGTTAAAAACTACATCAACTGTAAAAAATGATTTTTGTCTTTTCGCCCATGGTATATATGGGTGCATTTAAAATTGTCGGAGTAAAAAAAGTATAAATTTGATAAACCAACCTATTAGTCATGACAGAAGCAAATTTTGTAACTTTAGCCAAAAGGCGATATGCAGGACTTCAAGCAGTAAACAAAATTGACAATTCTTATGATTACGAAAACGAGTTTGATTCCATATAGCGGGAATTAGGCAGGGATGTATTGGAATCTAATGTAAGCGATTTACCGGCCGATAAGCGTAATAAAAATACTTTCCAAATTTGGGCGAATCAGCATAAATAAAACACATTCTTTTTGTGAAGGGGCTAAGGGCTTTCAGATAAGCCCCCATTTACAAGAGTTACTTGTGTAAGCCGGGCAATAAGATTGCTATGAAAGATGCCATTTGACACTCGAAAAATTTATTGATATATAAGTGAGTGCATCGCAAGAATATTTGGTAACAGATTGTTATAGCATTGCAGCCGAAAAAGAAGTAAATGTTTGCCGGTCGTTAGAACCTGTAAAGAAAGAAGAAGTGCTTTATGTACAAGCAGATGGCTCAATGTTGCTGACCCGTGATGAAGGTTGGAAGGATGTTAAAGTTGGCAGGATGTACCAGTGACTACTGCATTGACCCCCAATGGAAAACTAAGCTGGATAAGGCATTCGCAATACGTGGCACACCTGGGTAACAATAAAGACTTTACAAAACAGATGGACACTTTAATAAAGTCTTATGGAAGATTGGGAAAGCGTTTAGTGTTTATTACTGATGGAGGAACGTGGATTAAAAACTGGATAGAAGATGCTTTTCCCGAAGCGGTATCTATATTGGAATATTATCATGTTTGTGAACACATGTATCAATTTGCAAACACTATTTTTACAGATGAAGCGGCGCTTAAAAAATGGACCGATAAACAAAAGGAACTACTATTACAAACTAAAGTAACAAAGGTCATCAGGGATATCAAAAGAAAAAATTGTGAAAGTAAAGATGCCTTATTGCTCATTAATTATTATACGAGTGCTGATATTTTATGCCAAATTCATGGCAGTGATTGGTTAAAATATTAGCCCGCAAATAATCACCATAATCCATACAAATAACCGAGCGGACCGATGCCAATTTCTCCATTTTGGGATGCTTGATTGTTTTACCAAAAACAGTTTTAGGATTGCCCAGTAGAGAGCGTACCAGGTCGATATAGTTAATGCTATGGTATAAAATTTCCATACGGGGAAGATGGTATAAAAAACCCCATAAATGCCATGGCGTTAATACGTTCACATTGATTTCAATATCGTACAACTCTCCGATGGCACCCTGTGAGATTAACTCTTTAGCCTTTAAAATAAATGGAGCTTACCGCAATTGAAAATTAACACCGGCAGTCGATTGTTCTGCCGGCACAGCGATTCAATAGCTTTCGCCTGCCGTAAATCTTCGCCCATTGGCTTTTGTAATAAGATAGCTGAGTATGCTGGTATTTTCTGCAAAACCGGTATGATACCTGAAGCAGGAACTGCAATATCAAAAACCACCTTGCCATCTCCTGTTGCAATCGCATCTTCAAGCGACGGATACACTGTTTGAAATCCAAACTTTTCTGCCACTATTTTGGCCTTATCATTGTCGATGTCAAATATGCCTTTAACTTCAAAACCGGCTAATTGATATGCGGGTAAGTGAGCTGTCTGTACGATTCCTCCAGCCCCTATGATAATGTTTAAAATTGATTTTGTCTGATAATTCATATAGAAGCTTCATTCGTTATTGTTAAAATCAGGCACCCAAATAATTACCATAAGTGAGCATTAGCACGGCTACAACCAATACCAAAAGCTTCACTGTTAATATTTGAATGGTTCTAAATTATGCTGTAGGCAATTCCTTCATCAAAATGCCAACCACGGAACTAAACAGCACCAGCATAATCATGTGAATTGCCCAGCTTGTAAACTGGTAGGCCCTAATCTTACATGCCCCAAACCATAAAAGAAAAATTTGCGAATTCAAAATATTTTGAACCGGTCTATCCTGAATTTAAAATAAAAAAAAGGTGTTTTTCAAACCATTTTTCGACGCTAGGTCATACGTAAACAACGATTTTCTTCCTCTCCGCAAAGGCAATATTGATTTTGGAGAAACGAGCGGAGCCTGTATTTGAGGTACTTAAAAAAAAGAATTTTCATTCACCTCCTTTGCGATTGCTTATAACAGCAGGGCATTTATTGGCATAAGTCATTTACAAATAATATTTTTTTAGAAGTAACACTGTATCGGGAAGGAGATTAGAACTCATGACCTGAAGGTTATAAAAAGTTTTACACTCTTTCGCTTCCTGGTTTATTCAATAGTAACTGGAATGCCTGGAGGTACTTAGTATATACATCCCGGGGGGAAACCTTGTATTGTATACAAATTGCAGCCGCCTTACCTACTACTTCTCCCATCATACCACAGGTTTTCATTACCCTAACAGGACCAAGACCTGATTTTGTTACACTGATACATCTGCCGGCCATGAAAAGGTTTTTAATATTCCGGCTATATAATGTTCGGTATGGAGCCCAATACTCACCACCATATTCATATTCGGCTCCACGTGTAAAGTCGGCCACGAATTCATTATCTTCAAAGCCTTGTTGGTATTCTTTCTTTGGTGAGTGAAGATCAACATGCCAGGAACAGGGAAATGCACCATCAATAAATTTTCGTTGTTGCTTAAAATCCTCTGCATCAAGTATTACATCTCCCATCAAACGACGTGACTCACGCTTTCCGGCAATAAATGCTACCCAGCCAAGCCGGTGTTTTGGATACATTTTATCTACATTCTTTATGACATCCCAGGCACCATACATCGCTCTGAAATTGTGATCCCGTATCATTTCAATATCATTTACCTGGTCTTTATTAAATCCACTCTCCCAATACCACTGGTTGGCAAATGCCTGTAGCCCTTCCTTATTAAAAGTTTTATCGCCCTTTCGCCCCGGAAAAGGTTTGTCTTTCAAATCCAACGCCCACGGGCTATGAGGGAAAGGTTGCTCAAAATCCCCAATTTCACATTTCATAGCCAAAGCGCTTTTGTCTTTGCACTCACATGCCAGTACGTCTTCCTTATTGGATGCATCCAGTATATTGAAAAGATTGCTGCTCCCCATTAAATTTTCAACCTTGTATTCATAATCTGCACCAGCTTTATAGCCAATCGTAGCATCCCCCGTGCAGTCCGCGAATAATTTTCCTGTTAACCTGTTTTGACGGGCAGTTCGGGTGCTTTGAATGATTACCGCATTGATGACATCACCTTCGGTTTCAACCCTTATTACTCTATGATTTATAAAAAGTGTTATGTTAGGTTCAGCTTTAACCTTTTTTAGCTTTAGCGCATCGTCGTAATAGCTGGCAGCAACACCATTTAAAGTTTGCCCCCCTTTTTTTACTATCGGAGGAAGAATTTCATTTACGATGTCGCCAATATGTGGATACAACCCCCTGTTTGTATGACCTTCGGGCCATACACGTACTTCAGAACTACCATTTCCTCCAAGCACTGGTCTGTCTTGCACAAGGGCCACTTTAACACCATTGCGTGCAGCCGAAATTGCTGCACACACACCAGCTAAACCGCCGCCGGAAACAATCAGTTCAAACGCCCCACCCTCCCCGGGCTTTTCCGGCAGACCAAGGATTTTGCGGCGAAATTTCGTTAACGATTCAATATCATTGGTTGGTTCAAAATCAATGTCCTTGCAAAACAAGATTGCCTCGCAGCGCCCTTCAAAACCAGTGAGGTCATGCAGGGTTAAGGCAGCTTTCTTACCCACTTTCACCATTCCTCCATCATGCCAATGCCATGTTGCACTTTTGGTTCCGAATGTTTCGTTAACTGCTATCCCATCTATTTTTACCTGAAATTTACCGGGTGCACCGGGAGCATTCCAAGGAGCTACCCAATCCCGGGTACGAACCCATACACGATAATTACCTGAAGATGGGAACTCAATCTGTGTTGTAGCATCTTCAACAGGTATTCCCAACCCATGTGCCAATAAATAAGGAGAGCCCATTTGTTCCATCGATTGTTGGTCCAACTCCCAACCACCATGATTGTCAAATTGTTCTGCTTCAATAAAAGCGAATTCCCGGGTGGAAGTTTTTTTTACATCATTTGCAAACAATGGAAACCTGGCTGCTAATAAGCACAAACTGGTATTTCCAATTACTCCAACAAATTGTCTTCTTTTCATCTTTATAATAATTATTTAATGGAAAGCGTTTTAAATAGCAATAACTAACTATTGATTGATAACAATTTGTTTCAAACCATGTAATTAAACCCAGGTCAATAGCAGCATTAATAAAGATCTTCTTTGATACTAAAAGAAAGGCTGGTTTTTAATGCCAGCCTTTCGCTTTGAGATAAAAAATCTAACTAATCATAACTACTATGTAGATAAGAAAAATGTTACTTCTCCTTCAATTAAATGAATTTCAAAAAATTACCAACCCGGATTTTGTTTCAATCCCGGGTTCAGGTTCAGTTCTGTTTCAGGAATCGGCCACAAATAATCACGGCTTTTATTGAAACTTGTACGGATTAACACCCGGTAATCGGTTGAAGGAGAACCTACGTAATTTGTTTCATCATAAACCGGATCTCCAAAAGAGTCAAAAGATACGGCAGGGTATACACTAAACTCCCCCAACAGCGGTCTGCCAAAGATCGGCCTGGTCATAATAACTTCTGCCCTCTTCCAGCGAAGCAAATCATCCCAACGGAGGTTTTCGTTCCAAAGCTCAATTTTGCGCTCATAACGAACAAGATTCCTCATTTCAGACTGGCTTAAGGCAGCGGTTACGGCAGGCATGTTTACGTCGCTGCGTCCACGTACCAGGTTAATCGCATTTAAACAGTCACCATCGATCTGATTCAGTTCAATTTTAGCTTCAGCATAAGTCAATAACACTTCCGCATAACGACAAAGCATGAACGGCGTTTCGCACTGGGTAAGTTTACTCACATACTTGAAGTCATAATATTTACGCACCAAATAACCTGTAAATGAAGTAAATACTGTGGATGCATAACTATCCAGGTTCTTTACCGATACGCCCAGGCTATTCAATGTCGTGGGCTTATCCGAACGTGTTTCATAAATAAAACCATTCCACATATCTCCGGGCAGTACGAAACAATAACGCATCCGCGGATCCCGGTTATCATAAGGCTTTGACTTGTTGTACAAAGGAGATTTACTGATATCCTTGCCGTCTGTGCAATGATAAGAATCCAGCATATTTTGGGTTGGAACAATAGTGGTAAAACCACCAGACACAGAACGGGGAGATGTAAATTGCGGAAAAGCGGTAGCATTGTTGGCTGTAAACAAATGCATATTGGTCAATATTTGTTCTTTGTTGGTTGAGCTACTCAAAACAGCCTCGGTAAACAAAGTTGAATAGTTGGGCATCAGACTGTATTCTTTGGAATCAATCACGATTTTTGCAGCAGCGGCGGCTGTAGCCCAGTCATTATTTTGCAGGGCCGCCCTTGCCTTATAGGCCATTGCTGCACCGGCGGTTACACGCCCAAGCGTTTTGATCTTTGAGCCTGTCAATGATGAATAGGAAAGATCAAAATCTGAATAAATCTTTTTCAACACTTCTGCTCTTGCCATCCTTGTCACCGCCCTTCCCTCAGATACCGAGGTTACAGGTTTGTCAGCGTAAACTACATCTCCAAACATGTTTGTCAAACGCAAATAATAGTTGGCACGCAGAAAATAAACTTCACCCTGGTATTGTTTGATTTTGTCTGCGGTTAGTGCAG
>JANPIJ010000010.1:0-16620 GCA_031424955.1 Ferruginibacter sp.
GCATTTTTTTATAAAGCATCACCTGTATTGAGCAATTGCCATATTCCAATTATTGGTTGGTTGAAAATAGGGGGTGAGAAAAATGATTTCATACAGCAATTTTTGATTTTGAATAAAATAACCAAATGCCCCGCTAGCACCAGCGGTAACTGATACCTTCACCCTGCTACAGGTGGTCCCTGCAGCAGGATGGTAACAGGTTGCACTCCATATGGACGTATTTTAAATGGAAGCGGGGACGCAAGGCTTTTCTAACGGGTTGCAGCGTAGGTTGTATTTATCTCTAAGGTTGGCAACCCATTGGATACTCTTGCACCGGCAATCTGAAATACACACCTCTCTTCCGATACTTAATTTTTAAATAAAAGATTTGTAACTTCATCATTCACCCAAAATGAAATACGGTATGAAAACAAAATTTTTGATCATCCTCCTGCTGCTCGCTTTTTCAACCGGTACCGGGTATGCATTGGAAAGTGATTCAGTCAATTCAGAACTCTTTCAAAAGAAAAAACATAAACATTTAAAACGTCACAAACACCGGCATGGACATTTGAAACATCCTCCCCGTGCGCCCAGGCCGCCTCGCCCGCCATTACCACCGTTGCCTCCAAAGCCTAAGCTTTAATTGCAGTGGCTGTTGTGATTGCAATGATGGATGCCTGGATCAGGTAGGTTGAACAAAGCTATTTTTGCTATTGATTGTTTATTTTTAACACCCATTACTAACCAATACCAAATAACTGATTATGGAAAAGCTGCAACGCCGCGACTGGCTTAAACAAAGTACTTTACTATTGGCGGGTATGGGCATACCGGCTACTTTTTTTGGAAGCGAAAAGCAGGTGCCTGGCTGGGATGATAAAAGAGAGGTGAAGCCATTCGTAAAACTCAGCTCCAACGAAAATCCTTATGGCCCGTCGCCAATGGCCCGGAAAGCCATGGCTGCAGCAATTTCCGGAAGCAACCGTTACCAGTGGCAGATCATTGAAACGCTTCGTAAAAAGGTGGGGGAAGGGTATGGCCTCGATGAAAATCATGTACTGATGGGGGCGGGATCGTCTGAGATATTGGGAAACGTATCTGCATTTTGCGGAAAAGCCAAAGGCAATGCGGTGAGCCCTCATCCTACTTTCAGGCTTTGGTGGCAGGTAGCGGAAAATTTTGGGTTAAGCATAAAAAAAGTTCCTTTAACCGCGGATAAACAAATTAATACCAGCACCCTGCTGTCGGCAATCGATGGGGATACGAGGATGTTGTATATCTGTAATCCCAATAATCCCACCGGTGCGGTGATACCAGCGGATGAATTGAAAAGATGCATAGAAATCGCTTCTCAAAAAGTGATGGTGTTGCTGGATGAAGCCTATACCGAATACTGTGATGAACCCAGTATGGCGCCACTGGTGGCTACCAATAAAAACCTGGTGATAGCCAAAACATTTTCTAAAATTTATGGAATGGCAGGGGCGAGGGCGGGGTTTGCATTAGCGCACCCGGAAACGATCAAACAATTGGCTGCTTTTCAGCCCTGGGCAAATGCCGGTGTCAGTGCAGTATCACTGGCAGGGGCGGTGGCTTCCCTCGATGACCAGGCCTTTGTAAAAGAATGCAGGGCTAAAAATGAGCAGGTTAAAAAATATGCCACCCAGGCTTTGGAGCAGTTGAAAATGCCGGTGATAAAATCGCATACTAATTTTTTGTATTACCAGGCAGCAGGATTTACAGGCGATTTTGCCAAAGCGATTAACAGCAGTACCATCAATGCCGTTCGTATGTTTGAAGATGAGGGCCAATGGTACCGCACCAGCATTGGCACGATGGATGAAATGAAAATTTTCATTGATATGGTAAAGGGAAAGATAAAGGGTTAGTAATTGGAGATTGCAGGGTGATTCAGGGAGGTGTTAATTTTCCCCAAAGGGGTTTTTAGAGCGAATTGACGCAGCGCAGATTATGCACATACGATTGATTTATCAGCATATAAAATAAGTTGATGGGCTACACAATAAATAATGTAAAATTCAGTTAGTAAGCCAGTATTGTACCCTTGGCTTTTCCTGGATAAAATGTAATGAATAAAAAGGGGGTTTTTCCCAGGATTAAATACAGAAGCTGTTTATGATTTCTTTTAATTTTTTATTTTAAAAGAGTCTAAACTTTTAGAATCCGATATATGAAATCCGCACCTCACTCTGAAATTTCGTATCATTCCCAACAGGTAACGGTTTTGCCTTTCCACAAACATTTATTTTATATTATTTCGCCGGGGCGGCAAATAACTTTACTTAAAAATCCAGGTAGTTTTACGCACGTAAATGACCGCAACGCTCCAACTATGATGGTTTATAATATGAGTATTGGTTTTTTTAAATGGCAAAGCTCATATAAAGAATTCAGTGGCTATTCAAACTACAAGAACTCAGGTAAACTTTACCCGGATAACCAGGACGAATCCATGATGGCCGGTTGCCAATTGTTTTCAGATAATTTTCATTACGGTACGAAACGGCTATTAGCCGGATATACGGATAGGGCAGTGCCGAAAATGTTATTTTCCGTATTTAATAGAGAGGGCGATTTTTTATAATCATCATCTAAAATGTACCTATGAAAAAACTTCTACCCTTATTATTTATCTTCGGAAACATTCAATATGCGATAGGTCAAATTACTACTCCCATTACCAAAGCCAATTTTGGCATTGAAGCAGATCTTAGTTCTAATTACTTTAACAATGCACTTCAGCCAACCGGAGATGATTGGTTTAGTAACGGGCATACCGGATCAGGCGATTTTATAATTGACACTTCCGGTGCGGCGTCTATACTTGCGGGATATACCAGTAATCCGGCAACGCGAATGCTGTCCTTTTCAAGGCTGATGCGCCAGGCTCCATACACCGTATTGAGTAATAAGTTGTTATTGGACGCTGTGTTTCATAGGGATTTTCACGGGGATGATTCCACCGTTTTTGCTAATGGCAGTAATAAAAATGGCATGACACCGGCAGACTGGTCTTGCCCGGTGGCGCAGGGAATACCGGATAAAAACGATATACTGGATGCCTACACACATGTAAGAAGAGACGGCACCAATGCGTCCGATTCTTTATGGATGTTTGGAGGCCTGTCGCTGGAAAATACAACCGGTAGCAGATATTTTGATTTTGAACTATACCAGACCGATATTATTTACAACCGCAGTACACAAAGTTTTGGAGGGTATGGACCGGATGCGGGGCATACCACGTGGGTATTTGACGCAGCCGGTAATATTGTAAAACCGGGGGACATTATTTTTACTGCAGAATTCAGCAGTTCTTCCTTAACACTGGTGGAGGCCAGGATATGGATCAGGAAAACATCTTTGAGTACAACGCCTGTTACATTTAATTGGGGAGGGGATTTTGACGGGGATGGTTCAGGAGCAGTATATGGTTACGCTAACATTTTACCAAAAATTACAGGCACATTTTACACCGGTATTCAAAATACAGCGGCTACATGGGCGGGGCCATTTTCATTGGTAAGGGTAAACAACAGCGTTACCAATGATTATATTGCCAAACAGTTCATGGAATTTTCGGTGAACCTAACTAAACTGGGAATTGAACCGTCATCTTTTTCAAATAATGCATGCGGCTCGCCCTTTCGAAGAGTATTAATAAAATCAAGGTCTTCCACTTCCTTTACTTCGGAGTTGAAAGATTTTATAGGCCCTTTTAAAATGTTTGATTACCCGAAAGTAGATGCAAATGCATTTATAAATTATTTCTGCGGAACGATGCCTGTAGCTGCCATTGATGTTTACAACCCGATGGCTAACTCCAGATATACATGGACCACAAATAATGGGAGTATTGTAGGGGCGAATACGGGTACATCCATTACTGTAAATGCCCCCGGAACTTATTATGTTACCCAGCAATTGCATGTGCAGTGTCCCGTTTTTGCAACAGATTCTGTAACGCTATTGTATGATGCAGTTTGTGCGGTGTTGGATGTAAATATTACTGATTTTTTGGGCGATCAAAGAGGTAAAAATGCGGCTTTAAAATGGCAGGTCAGTAACAATGAACTGGCAGCCTATTATGTTATTGAATATGGAGCCGGTAATCAAATATTTAAAGAGCTGGCCACTATTAATGCAAATGGAAAGGTAGGTAAGGCGTGCTATGATTTTCTTTATCTGCTCAATAATATAGAACCTGTTACCAGCTTCCGTATAAAAGTGGTAGGTAAAAATGGTGCGGTGAAGTATAGCAGGATGATCGTTTTTAGCAGCAACAGTGACAAGAAAAAGCAGCCGGTGATATTCCCTAACCCAACCAATGGTACAGCCTGGATATCAGTGGAGTCGTTTGAGAAAAAAAGTATGAAACTTTGTATCCTGGACATGACCGGCAGGTTAGTTAAAACAATTGATGTACGGGTTAACCAGGGAAATAACCTGCTGCCCCTAAGTTTGCCGGCAGCACTTAAAGACGCAATCTATATTGTGAAAATAAAAAGCACTGATGGAGAAACCATTCAAAAATTGACAGTGGTAAAATGATTGAGGCTTGAGTCTTGTGCGCCTGTCATGGAATCTTTTTAATTGTATACAACATTCATCTTCTAACCTGGAAAATACTATTAACCAGCATCACCGTGTTTACAGCGCATGCTACCCTCTTTATCCGGGATCATAGAATAGTGAAAAATTCTGAAGAAAATTTTCGCCTGCTTTATCACCTGCGGTTTCGGGAATCAATTGACAGGTTTCAAAAATGCTGTTTCAAAATAAAAAAGGAGCGGGGAATTATTTTGAACCGGGATCAATACCGATAACCTTACACAGGCAGGGCCAGCGCCCAAAAGAACAAACTATCATCCCGTCAGCATTGGATCATATTTTTTAGAATTGACTTTTGGCACAATTTTTATTGAGTGAAGCCGTTAAACCAATACTATGAGCCAGGGGAGAATATTATCCATATCCTTATTTATACTGTCCTTTTTTTTTACTTCAATAGCGAAATCAAATAATTATTACTTTTCAACGTCAGCGGGAGATGATTCCCGAACAAGCTCCCAGGCCAGGAATGCTGCCACTCCATGGAAAACAATCAGCAAACTGAATGCTTATTTTACAAACCTCGTTGCGGGCGACTCAGTGTTATTTAAAAGGGATGAGATATTTTATGGTTCCATAATAATACAAAAATCAGGATCTGTATCAATGCCAATTGTGTTGGGTGCTTATGATACCGGAAATATGCCCCTGATAAGTGGGCTCACACCGTTGGTTTCATGGATTGATTTGGGTAATGGCGTTTACCAGAGTTCATGCACATCGTACCCAATCAGCAACTATAAGATAATTATTGACGGGGTGCAACGGGCAATGGGGCGTTATCCAAACAAGGGCTACCTCAATTTTGAATCGCATGTTGGTAATAGCTCAATAAAAGATAATGAATTAACGGCTGTACCCAACTGGACTAATGCCGATGTTGTAATAAAGAAGAATCGTTGGATTATTGATATCAGTAAGATCACGGCACATTCCGGCAATACCATTTCTTATACAGCCAGTTCGTCCGATAATCCTATCGATGGCTTTGGTTATTTTATTCAAAATGATCCAAAAACGCTTGATCAGTTTGGAGAATGGTATTTTGATTCTGCCGGAAGAAATATGCAGGTATATTTTGGATCGGACCTGCCTGGTTTACACAGTGTTAAAATATCTACTGTAAATGAGCTGGTAAACATTAATGCCTTTGATTATGTGTCTTTTAATGATTTGTCATTCCAGGGAGCGGGTGTAAGTGCTTTTCAATTTACCAGTGCTCAAAGTATCCTTATTCAGCGCTGCAATATCGACCTGTCGGGAAGCAATGCAATTGTGGCTTCCGGTTCTCCCAATCTCAGCATAATCAATACAATTATTAACCATTCTCTTAATGATGCTATCAGCGCAGATTTAGGGTGTACTTCCACTTTAATTAAAAATAATAGTATAAAAAATACCGGCCTCATTGAGGGGATGGGCGGTAATGGTACAGGTACTTACCAGGCTATTACCTCCTTTGGATACAATAGCCTTATTGAATTGAATGAAATAGATAGTACCGGGTATAACGGCATTTATTTTGGCGGTAATTATTCTGAAGTGAAGAATAATTTAATTACAAATTTTTGTTTGAAAAAGGATGATGGCGGGGGAATATATGTGGGTGACTGGAGGCCGTGGATTGGTAAGAAAATTACAGGGAATATCATTTTAAATGGAATAGGTGCAGGGGAGGGAACTGACCGGCCCGGTTATTTACCTGTAGAAGGAATTTATATTGATGATAATACTGCCAATGCGGAAATAGCAAATAATACGGTGGCAAATTGTGCTGAGGCAGGCATTAAAATTCACAATGCACATGAAATACAAATAAAAAATAATACCCTTTTCAATAACGGCTTGCAGTTATTGATGGCACATGATAATATCGCAGCTTCGAGTCCGCTGAGAAATATAACTGCTCAAAAAAATATAATGTTTTCAAAATCGGGCACCCGGTTATGTTTGAATATTTATTCAGTTGTAAATGATATTAACAGTATTGGCGTACTGGATTCCAATTACTATTGCCGCCCTGCAGATGAAAACGCTGTTATACAAACCACCTCCAATATATGGTCATCATCAGCGGTTACTAAAAATCTTTCTCTTTCCGGTTGGCAGGCAAATTATACCCAGGATCTGCATTCAAAAAAAACACCGGTAAGCCTGGCAGATACCAATAATATTCGCTTTGAGTACAATGCTACCGGTACGCCCAAAACAATTACACTGAATGGTTCGTACATAGGCATCGACAGTGTTGTGTATCTAAACAACGTAACGCTGCTGCCGTATACTTCCCTTATTCTGCTACAGCAACCTGTTAATTCAATTCAACAAGTTGCTGTAAGCGCAGGTAGTGATACGATTATCTTTCTTCCAACGAATACTGTTTTGCTGAAAGGCCGGGTGTTAAATTCCAATTCAATAATTACCGGTTACGCCTGGTCAAAAATTTCCGGCCCCGTTCAATGTACCATATCCAATTCAACTGATTCTGTTACTGATTTAACCAATTTAAATGCGGGTGTTTATAAAATTGAATTTAAGGCTACCAATAATTTGGGGGCCATTGGAAAAGATACCATTACCATTTTAGTTTCTTCGGGGGTGTTACCGGTAAACCTGGTAGGGTTTTCTGCTATAAAAAAAAACGGTGTCATTTTTCTTAACTGGGAAACAGTATCCGAAAACGGCACCGATTATTATGAAATAGAAAGTAGTGAGGATGGGCAAATATTTAAGACCATTTGTAAAGTCAACACTAAAGCTGGCAGTGGAAGCAACAATTATACATTTGATGACCGTAGTGTTTTAACCGGGACTATTTTTTACAGGCTTAAAATAGTGAACACCAACAAATCTTTACAGTATAGTAATGTGATTGCGGTGTTTAAAAGTGGCGCCAGTTTTTTTTCTATCGATCAGTTAAAAATTTCCTCCAAAACACTATTACTTTCTGTTAGCAGTAAACGGGAACAGCCACTGCATATTTTAATTACCGATGCAATGGGAAGAAAATTATGGGCAACAATGATGAGACTGGCCAAAGGAAACAATACCCTCTTCAAAAATATTAATTATCCAGGTGGTGGTTTGGTTTTTGCAAAATTCTTTACAGATGATGAAATCTACACCAGGCCGGTATTTCTGCAACAATAGTATGTTTGGTTATCGTTACAACGGAATATTCCCATGTTTTTTCTTTGGCAATACCGCCACTTTATTTTCCAGCATGGCAAATGCCTTTATCAGTTTTGTCCTGGTTTCTCTTGGTGCAATTACTTCATCAATAAAACCCCGTTCAGCCGCCAGGTAGGGCGTTGCAAATTTCTCCGCATATTCGGCTTCTTTTTCGGCCAGTTTTTTTGAATGGTCTGCGGCTTCTGAAATCTCTTTTTTAAAAATGATTTCACTGGCACCGCGTGCACCCATTACGGCTATCTCTGCACTTGGCCAGGCATAGTTCATATCAGCACCAATATGTTTTGAATTCATCACATCATAAGCGCCCCCATATGCCTTTCTTGTTATCACGGTTACCCGGGGTACGGTGGCTTCGCTCAATGCGTACAATAGTTTGGCGCCGTTGGTAATAATGCCATGCCACTCCTGGTCGGTACCGGGCAAAAATCCGGGCACATCTACCAATACCAGTAATGGAATATTAAAGCAATCGCAAAAGCGGGTAAACCGGGCTGCCTTTCTCGAACTTTTAATATCCAGTACGCCCGCTAACCGGGCCGGTTGATTCGCCACTATCCCGATGCTTCTGCCTGCCAGCCGGGCAAATCCCACTACGATGTTTTCAGCAAAATCCTTATGAATTTCAAAGAAGCTTTCTTCATCACAGATACCGGTAACAACGGCCCGCATATCATAAGGCTGGTTTGAATTTTCGGGAATGATATCATCCAGCGCTTCCCTTGTTTCATCACCCGGTGTAAAAGCCAGTTTCGGCGTAGTGTCTTCGCAGTTTTGCGGCAGGTAACTTAATAATTCTTTTATCTGAAGGATACATTCCACATCATTGGCAGCGGTAAGATGCGTAACGCCTGATTTGGTGGAATGTGAATGTGCACCCCCTAAATCTTCTGCACTTACTTCTTCGTTGGTGACTGTTTTTACTACGCTGGGCCCGGTTACAAACATATAGCTGGTATGCTCCACCATCATCGTAAAATCGGTAATGGCGGGTGAGTACACTGCACCACCTGCGCATGGACCCATGATGGCTGATATTTGCGGGATAACACCGGAGGATAAAACATTCCGGTAGAAAATATCTGCATAGCCGCCCAGCGACCGTACGCCTTCCTGTATCCTTGCACCCCCCGAATCATTCAATCCAATCATTGGTGCGCCTGTCTTTAAGGCGAGGTCCATTATTTTACAAATTTTTTCCGCATGGGTTTCAGACAGTGAGCCGCCAAAAACGGTGAAGTCCTGCGCAAATGCATACACCAGCCGGCCATTGATGGTACCATACCCGGTTATCACCCCATCGCCATAAAACTGCTGGTCTTCCATACCAAAATCAATGGTGCGATGCAATACCAACGCACCAATCTCTTCAAAAGAACCCGGATCCATCAGTAAAGTGATTCTTTCCCTTGCGGTCAGTTTTCCTTTTTTGTGTTGCGTATCAATCCTGTCTTTTCCGCCACCTTCTTTTCCTTCTGCTAATTTTTGATTTAACTGATCAATTTTCGATTTCATTTCGGTTGTTTTTATGGCTTCCTTTTTTTCCAGTTGGAGGGTACCGTTTCTGCAGCGTTTACCAGTTGTTGTTTTGCCAGCCAGTTTTTTACAGCAATCACAGCAGCCAACTCTGCATTGCGCTGTTTCTTTTCTTTTAATTTTTCAGGAGTGTAATAATCTTTTACAAAATGAGTATCAAATTTACCACTCAAAAAGGCGGTGTGTTCAAATACAAATTTCCCGAATGGCAGGGTAGTGGATACGCCTTCAATGATATATTCCGTGATAGCGGTTTTCATTTTATGTATCGCTTCTGCCCGGTCTTTTCCGTGTGTTACCAATTTTGCAATCATCGGGTCGTAGTAAATCGGGATGGTCATTCCTGCTTCATACCCATCATCCACCCTTACTCCTTCGCCAACCGGTTTGGTGTAGGTGGTAAGTGTACCAATGGAAGGTAAAAAGTCATTGAGCGGATCTTCGGCGTACACCCTTAATTCAACAGAATGCCCGTTGATGAACAAATCATCCTGTGTAAAAGAAAGCGGTTCACCCCTGGCTATTTTTATTTGTTCCTCCACCAGGTCTTTGCCGGTAATCATTTCAGTTACCGGATGTTCTACCTGTAGCCGGGTATTCATTTCAAGAAAATAAAAATTCAGATCTGCATCTACCAGAAACTCTACCGTGCCTGTGCTGGTATAATTGCAGGACTTTGCCACCATTACGGCTGCGGCCCCCATCGCTTTGCGCAACTCAGGTGTTAATACCGCCGAAGGAGATTCTTCCACTACTTTCTGGTGCCGCCGTTGAATGCTGCAATCCCGTTCAAATAAATGCACCACGTTACCATGCTTGTCTGCCAGCACCTGTATTTCAATATGCCTTGGTGAAGACACATATTTCTCAATAAAAACCGATCCATCGCCAAAGGAGGATTTTGCTTCGCTGGTGGCACGTTGCATTTGTTCTTCCAGTTCTTCTTCCTTTTCCACAATCCGCATTCCTTTTCCACCACCACCTGCAGATGCTTTTATCAATACCGGGTAACCAATTTCAGCAGCAGTGGCTTTGGCAACTGCAATGTCTTCAATGGCCTGGTCAATACCGGGCACCATGGGGATATTGTATTTTTTTACGCATTCCTTCGCGGCCAGTTTCGATCCCATGATGCGCATGGCAGCCGGGCCGGGACCAATAAAATTAATGCCGGCATCCGTTACCTTTTGTGCAAAATCAGCGTTCTCACTTAAAAAACCGTACCCGGGGTGAATGCCATCCACCCCCAGTTCTTTGGCAAAGGCGATAATTTTGTCTCCATCCAAATAGGATTGTGCAGATGGGCCTGCACCCAGGCAAACCGCTTCATCTGCAAATAACACATGGGGCGAATTTCTATCGGGTTCCGAAAAAACTGCTACCGACTGTATCCCCATTTTACGAATGGTCCGCATGATTCTTAAAGCAATCTCTCCCCGGTTAGCGACTAATATTTTTTGCATGATTGTTTATTTGAAATTGCATGTAATTTTTTTAGATTATCATTCAATCTAAAATTTAAAGCGATATTTTATATGTGCAATCATTTTATTTTAGAATGTCATTGTTTTTTTAATTACTCATTTTTCTATTCTCATTTAAACTCCCTAAAACACGACCTTAATTATTTTTCTTTTACCAAATGGATAAAGTAATTTAGTAATGAACGGTTAAGAAATGCAAAATATAATACTATCGGAATAATTAAAGATGCTGCATTTGGTTCTCCCCTTTCGGGGGAGTTAGAGGGGGCTCAGTTCCACCAACACCTGCCCCCTGTCCACAGCCTGTCCCTTTGTTACCAATATTTTTTTAATGACCGCATTCACCGGTATTGCAATGCTGTTCTCCATTTTCATGGCTTCCAGGATCAAAATTTTATCACCTGCGTTTAACTCCTGTCCTTCTGCTACGGCAATCTCCAGCACCAGTCCCGGCATAGGCGCTTTTATATTGGTAAGAACTTTACCGGCTTTCAAACCAAAACCCATGTTTTCAAGCACCTGGTCCAGTTCATCTTTTATTTCTATGGAAAATGTTTCCCCTTCAATAGCGATCCTGCATTTCTTATTTGTGCTATTGGTGGCTACCAGCAACGCATTCACGGAACAATGGTCTTTGATGCAATTGAATTCGGTGGGGGATTTTTGGATAAGGTCGGCAGCAGCTATTTCCTCCTCATTAAAATAGAATACAAAGTCACCAACGGTTACTTTGTAAGGTTTTGTGATGTCTGGCATAGGTGGGCAATATTTTTGTGGTTCAAATCTAAATCAATATGGGTAAACAGCGGTGTATAGTTTTAATGAAAAATCAAATAAGAAGGGCATGCTGAGGTAGATGCTTAAACATAGCGCCTGAACAGTTGACCGGAATGTTGGTGGTGTTGACTAAGATTTGCAATCACGCCAGGGGCGGTTTTGATTTGCAACAGGCTGGCTTAAACTTTTAATATGGAACTGGTTTGTTGGTGCATTTTCAAATTTAATAAATAGTCCAAAAGGAATTACCGGCCAGGGTCGTATTTCCTGCAATGATTTAAGGCAAATGCAGGGGGTAAATAATATAACAGGGATTACAATCGATAACCGATAAGCATTGAAAACCAACCGGGGTGTATTTTATTTTTCTAACGAACCTGGGGAATCAAATATATTGGTAGCCATGCATTGCATTTGATGCGGTTGTTTTTTACCTTTACCGGTTACTTTTTTTGTAAAACAATCATTTTTTAATCTGCTTAAAAAATATAAATATGAAAAAGCTATACCTGGTTTTTCCGGTCTTCATTATTTTAGCACTGGCAGTTTGCAGGGGTGGTAAAAAAACCGAAACTTATACAGTCAATGGCGATATAAGCTCAGCCAATGCCTGCGCCGGTGCGTTGCCAGCTACTGTAAAAGTGTCCATCATTATTTATGATAAAAACGAATCCGTTGGTTTGCCCGGTACAGCCATGACGGACAATACAGGAAAATTCACCATTACACATACCAGGGACATCAACCTGGCAAAGGAAGCAGACCATTGGGAATTTGATAAAATCACCCGCGATGACGGAACGGATATCTGCGATCATCCGGACATGAAATGCGAGGTGGGAAAATGTGCCAATTTAGGTACCAATGCAAGGGATAAATATAAAATGAAGGATAAGGGGAGTTACCGGGTGAGTTGCAAATGCAGTTAAAGAAAGATGTCAGCCATTTGGGGTGCATTTTTAATTTTCGCAAGGGTTACCAACCTTTTGCAAGTTGTTTTAAATAAAATAAAGACTTTACCAAGGTTGGCAATCCTCTAATCAGTGCGACATCCGATATCTATCGGATTTAAATACGCTCACAATTTGAAAACTTTATTTTCCGGGGAGAGATGTTGTAAATTTGGCTTTTTACCATGCTAAAGAATATCTCTTCCTTTATTAAGATTAAACCTGCCCTTGCAGTAGGTTTCCTGTTTTCTACTTCCAGTCTTTTGTTTGGTACCTGGGTGGCCTCGATACCCGGCATTAAACAACGGCTTGGTTTCACGGATGGCACCCTTGGTTTATCTCTCTTGCTTTCTCCATTGGGGGCCATCACCGGCATGCTGCTTTCCACCAGGGTATTCAGTAAGATACCGGTTGGAAAATGGATGGTGGTGGGATACATGTTATTATGCTGTATCATGACGCTGCAGATCAATTCGGTGAACAGGTGGATGTTTTGGGTATGCCTGTATTTTTTTGGGGGCATTAGTTTTTTAAACGGCGTATCCTCCAATGCCACGGTAAACATCCTTGAAAAAAAATACAACCGGTTGCTGATGAGTACCTGTCATGGTATGTACAGCCTGGGGGGCGCAGTAAGCGCCGGACTGGCGGCTGTTTTATTCGCCGTTCACCTGCCTTCCGGCTGGCAAATTGTTTTGGTTGCTTCGGTTATCCTCACGATCATTTTTTTCAACCGGCCCCTGTTATTAGCCAACCGGGATATCATTCATTCCAGGAGCGGTATCAAATTGCCTTCCCTTACTATACTGGGTATCTCCTTTATCTGCATGGTTACCTTTATGGCCGAAGGTTGTGTGGCAGACTGGAGTGCGATTTATTTAAAGGAAATGTTACACTCCCCCAAAGAACTGGTAAGCCTGGGGTATGCCGGGTTTTCAATAGCCATGACCATTGGCAGGTTAAATGGGGATAGCCTAATTGAGGCTATCGGAAGTAAGAAAATAGTAATTGCCGGTTGTTTACTGGCGGCTACCGGTTTCGGGGTAGTGGTATTTGCCCCCGCGGTATTGGTTGCTATAGTGGGGTATATCATGGTTGGATTGGGTTGCTCCTGTATTGTACCCGTTTTATTTAGTGCCAGTGCCAATATTCCGGGAGTAAGCACGGTAGAAGGTTTTGCCATGGTTACTACGGGTGGTTTAATTGGCTTCTTAACCGGACCCTCACTGATAGGGTTTATTTCAGAAAAGTCGAATCTTTCGCAGGGTTTATCGCTATTAATTCTATTGACAATTGTGGCAGCGGTGGTGGCCTGGAAAAACAGGTTTTTAGTGAAAAAATCACTTACCCCGGAGTTGCCTTATGACGAACAGGTTTATTAGGGGGATGCTGGATGCTTGATGCTGGATGCTGGATACTGGATACTGGATCTGCAAATATTTGTATAGAAAAACCGGCCTTCTGCCTCTGTTCAGTGGAAGCTTCCGGCCGGTTTTTTTATGCGCTGAATAACGCGTTATATCTTTTAAAACCTATTTCAATGTCTTCAGCAAATCTTCATTTAATTTAACATAGTCTGCATTTTTAGCAGTGGTTGCCAGCTCTAATGATTTTGTTGCCGCAGCGATTGCATCTTGCTTTTTGCCTAATTTGGCCAGGCAATTCGCCCTTTGATGATGAATCCAGAATGCGGTAGGATTTTGCTCTGCTGCTTTGTTAAACCATATTAGTGCCTGGTTCAGATCTTTACCATTGTCCAGGTAATACATAGCAGCGTTAAAGTAGGGGAGATTGTCCTTTGTCATCATGTTGTTAATCTGTCCCATAATCTTAGTATCCACATCGGTTGAAATAGGCAGTGCAACTGCTGTGTTTTCCCACATGATATGTAATTCGCAGGAGTTGTTTTTCACGTTGGCAAATTGCATGGTAAAAGTTTCAACCTTGTCTTTCATCATCATAGGTTTCACATTCACTTTAACCACATCATTTTCTTCTTTATAAGCAGCGGGGGAAGTGATATCCAGTTGTTTGGTAATAATCAAAGTCCAGCTACCCTGTCCCGGAATAGAAACAAGGCCATATTTACCTGCGGCCACTTTTTTATCACCAATGGTAACATCTTCTCCAAAAGTAAGGGTTGTGGCCTGATTGGCACCTGTGCGCCATACTTTTCCAAAAGGCACCAACTCTCCAATCACTTTACGTCCTTTCATATTTGGCCTTGAATAAGAAAGCTCTATGGAGGATAAAGCAAAATTTTGTTTAATGGTTTGTGTCGTACTCGGCTGGGGAGTGTTGAGCGTTTGCGCAAATGTAAAATTGGTTGCACCTATGGCAATCAGCAATAGTAATTTTTTCATGATTTGATTTTTTTGAAAGGCTAAACTAACGTGTATTAATTGGATAAAAAAGAAATTTCTTTCAATAATTTACTACAGGATGAAAGCTTTACATGGTTGAACACTGAATTTGAGGTTTTCAAATTTTTTAAGAAATTATAAATATATCAAACAAAATGTTAAATTTAACCACGATTGACCATCTGGTATACTTCCAATCTCCTGCTAATCTGCCAATAAATTTTAAATTCTTCAAAATTCTTGTCATGAAAAAAAATCTTCTTCTTCTTCCATTATTATTGTGTTTTGTATTTGTCAGCAGATCACAGGTTACTGATATTGAAAAAAAGCTTGCGCACAGCCTGGTTCAAATCAATAGTCCGTTAACCGGGTTAACGCCGGATGACCTGAACAATTCCATTGTTACTAATACTTATGTTATTCCGGGGTCAAACATCCGGATGGTTTACCTGCAGCAGAGTTACCAGGGGATACCGGTTTATAACCAAATGCAGGTGCTTGCGTTCAGGGAAGATAAACTGGTTTCCAATGCCGGGGGGCGGCTTAAGGCCGTTAGTGAGTTAAGCAGGAATGCCAACGCCACACCGGCGGTTAGTTCAGTAAACGCCGTTCAGTCATCTTTCAATGCATTAAAGATTAAGCCTTCGCAGGAGATGGTTGCCTTAAAATCTTTCGATAACGGGAAAAAAGTGGACTTCGGGAAACAGCAGGTTTCCCTTGAAAACATTACGGCTGAATTGATATGGCTACCTGTTGGAGAAAGCAATGAACTCAAATTAGTGTGGCAGGTTTTTGTAGCTCCACGCAACGACGAGGATTACTGGTTGGTAAGGGTTGACGCTAAAAGTAATTCAGTAATCAATAAGCAAAGCCTTACCATAAAATGTAACTGGGACAAGGAAGAACATTCCATGAAGGATCACGTAAATAAAAAACACCCGGTGCAAAATAATGTGGAAAATAAAATACCCGTTGAGTTAAAAGATGGCAGCAAAACGCTTGCCGGTCCATCGGTGGTAAATACGGCATCTTACCGGGTAGTAAAATATCCCGCGGAAAGCCCGATTCATCCCGGAGGAACAAATGTGTTGGTTACAGATCCCTGGCTGATGTCGCCGGGAAACGCTACCACGCTGGGATGGCACAATGACGGCACTACTTCCTACAGTACTACAAGGGGTAATAATGTGTATGCCTATGAAGACAGGAATGCTGATAATTTACCGGGTATTTCCGAAACATCTTCTACCGCTCAACCCAGCCTTACCTTCGACTTCGTGCCAAATTTTTCTCTCGAACCTATTGTGCGAACTCCGTCACCCAATCAACAATTTAACACCACCAACTTATTTTACTGGAATAACCTGCTGCACGACCTGTCCTATATTTATGGTTTTACCGAGTCGGCGAGGAATTTCCAGAATAATAACCAGGGCAGGGGCGGCGCAGGCGCCGATTATGTGTTGGCCGAATCGCAGGATGGCAGCGGAACCAACAACGCTAATTTTTCAACACCTTCCGACGGAGGACGGGGAAGAATGCAAATGTACCTGTGGACTGCACCTACACCCGACCGTGACGGAGATGTTGACAATGGAATTATTGCACATGAATATACTCACGGAATCAGTAACAGGCTCACTGGTAATGGTGTTTCCTGTTTAAACAACCTGGAACAAATGGGTGAAGGCTGGAGTGATT
>JANPIJ010000011.1:0-4055 GCA_031424955.1 Ferruginibacter sp.
TGGGAGGCTTTATTTCGTACAATAGTTTCCCGGAGGGCATCTCATAAAACCTTAGTGGGTGGGTTTCTGACTTTTCCTGGCATACCAGTATATTCTGAGTGTTAAAAAATGATGCCATGCCCATTACACAGGCATTGGAATAAACCAGTTTGTGCGTTTTGCTGTCATAAACCTCCAATGTATTTGCATTTTTATAGGTGGTACAGCCACCAGTTAGCGGGTAGCCCTGGTTGACTACAAATTGGCCATCAAAAGAAGCTTTCACGTTAAAACGGTTCTCTAATTTTTTGGTGCTGGTAAATTGAAAAGTTTTCCTTCCGGCCGTATCAATTTCTATCAAATTGCCTTCCTGTATCACAAAGTATTTTTTACCGTCGGTTAGCGGCGTATATTCCTTATCCCTGTACTCAAATTTTCTTTCTTTTAAAAACAAAGCCCTTTCCATCTCCCCGGTTTGAAGGTTCCAGGAAAAAACATAGTCCCTCGTATTGCTAACCATCCGGCTGTTCCCGTTTATAAAGTATAGCTGGCTAACTCTTCCCTGCGAAGTTTCTGCGAAGTTTTTTACTTTCAGGCCGGTGCTGGTATTGAGCAGGAGTAGATTGGTTGAATTACCAAATACCAGTTTTTGACCATTGGCTGAAAACAGCATGCTACTGCCGTGAACTGCTGTGGATAAATTATCCTGGCTATACCGCCAGATAGTGGTACCCTTTTTTGCATCCAGCAGGTACAGGCTTTCGGTATCATCATATTCCTGGACCCAAAAAGCCAATTGCTCCCCATCAGGAGAAAACTTCATTTTCACAGGGAACATAAATTCTTTGAAATTTTTTACAAACAAAGTTTTACCCGATTCAATGTCCAGAACAGTAAGGCGTTCAATCCTGTTGCCTTCATCATGTAATGCTACTGTTTCACCATCCGGCGAAAAAATACCTTCCCTGGCATGCGCTGTATCTATCTTTTTTATTGTCCACTGTATTTTACGGGAATCAATATCTATCACCAGGAAAACTGAATTCCTGGTAACCAACAGCTTTTTGCCATTGGGGGAATACGTCACCAGCATGTTTTCATCCTTCAAATTATTTGTCTGCACGGTACCTACCGGTTTGCCCGAGGCTACATCAATCAATGTGATCTTGCCGGTTTCGTTATCGGCCACGGCCAGTTGCATCGTAAGTGGACAATAATCCGTGTGCGTGTTTCTCCTGGGTCCAACTTCCAAACGACGTTGGTACCCCTTATCCATATCAAAAACATCATCCCCAAAAAGGTATATCCCGGTTTCAGGGAAGAACAGTTTTTTTATGTCGCCATAAGTATAGCTACTGAATTGATATTTGGCTCCCTTGGAACCAAATACACTAATAGTCTGGCCAAGCAGGTCAACCAGCTTAAACGTTTTATCATTCATGGCCAGGTAAATAGATGTATTGTCTCGAAATACTGCGCTCTCCACATTTTTGATGGTCCTGACCTGTTGACCGGTGGTAATATCCCATATGATAGCGAGTGTATCTTTTTCTACCGAAATGATGTATTTATTATCAGGAGACATAGAGATTGAAACCAGTTCGCTCTTATGTCCGTCTTTACGGAAAAGATCCGCTTCCTGTGCAAAACTGTTTAGGCTGATAAGAAGAACAGCAAGGCAATTGATAATTTTTTTCATACTATGTTTTCAATCTCTAAGCAAGAGCCTGAGAGGTAAGTATTTTTAATATAGAAAGTGTTTATTGGTGTTTGATCTCCACCATCACCGGAACAACTGTTCCCTTATGCTGTCGCTTTACATCAAAACCTATATCATTCAAATGATAGGTAATGTCGGATGGCAGGGTAATCTTATCACCCAATGCCGCGTTTATTTTCCGGGATAGTCCACCTTGTACCGAATTCATTTTTGCCAGCAGGTCGCCGGCATCCAATCTTTCCTGTGCGTAAAGAATCAGTAAGTAATCGGTACCAGGATTATTGTCCATTTTTACTACTTTGGTTTCAGATGGAAATGCTACCGTACTGTTGCTGCCCATGTGGGGCGACATGTTGTCGGCAAAGGGTAAAATTTTATTCACTTTACCGCTGAGGTCGGTGGCAAAAGCATAGATAAACGACTCGGTATTGGTAGTAATTAAAAATCGAAAGCGGGTTCCGCTGCTATATGATTTATCCATTTTATAGGCTACCAGTTCTTCCTTGTATCCCGGTTCGTTATCGGCTACTTCGAGGTTACGGGTAAGTACCCTGCCGGCATCCATCGCATCGCCGGTATTCATTTGAAAACGAACAGTCCCCTTCAAAGCAACATCAATAAGGTTTTCCACCGGCTTTGCCGGTGCCGGTGTAGGTTTTGAAGGGCCATACGCCTGGATAGCAATGATGGAATATTTCGCAAAATCAGTATATGGTATCCATACAAATCCTTTATCGGCCCATCCCGTTCCCCACGAATTCATTACCCGAAAAGCACCGCCATACTTATTGTTATCGTACCCTACCACGCACATGGCATGGCGGCCATGTTTTCCGGTGGGACCATCATCGGTTTTCTGTTCCCGCCACAAATCAGTTTTTACCTTATAGAAACTTTCTGCCACTATAAAACCCAGCATACAGGGATATCCTTCTGACAATGCCTTTTTGGTTGCATTTATTTTCAACAGTTCATCTTTTTCATCGGGCGTGTACAGTATCTGGTAATCTACAATGCGAAAATTGCCACCTTCCAGTAAGGCAGTTTTTTTTACAGTTGCCCCGCAGGAATAAGGTTGAGTAGACAAGCTGGCTGCGCCTGTTTTTTTCATCAGCATAAATGCATCTACGGGGTTGGTGCCTTCCTGGCAATTTTTATCTGTTACTTCTTTAATTTGTTCATAAATAAAACTGGGGGAAAAAATCAGCTTATTCGGATTTACGGCCACTGCTCCCGGGCCATTTATTTCGGTTTGCAATTTTGTATTTAATATACTGCGTAAATGGTAAGCCGTAGCAAAGGCCACACAAGTGCCAAATTGGCCCTGGTCGCCGGGGATGGGGCAAAACTTTTCCAAAGATGCAGCAGAAGGCATGCTTTGGTAACTGTCTGCGGTAAGCTTTGCTTTGTATGGGATAGTGCGTAAACTGGGCGGATCGTATAGCATGCCCGTTGCTCTTGGCTGGGCAGATACAAAAAGAGACACAATAGCGCCTAAAAATACAAGGGTTATTTTCATTTGAAAGGATATTGAAATTCAATTATAATAATTGGGCTAAAGATATGATTCCAAAACGTATGATGACCGGAAAGATATTTTTTAACCCGGGTTGAATAAACAACCCATTAAAATTTTGCTGATTTACTGCTCCTGATAAATTGGACGAGGCTTTTCATTTCAATTGGTGTGTGGATTTTGTTGGTGCGAAATTGAACTATTTAAAAACCAAAATATACTTTCAAAAGTATTTTTTGCTGCAGCCCCGCTATAAAACAGCATTCGTGTGTTTTTATTGCATGTTAAGGAAATTATCATTTAGCTGGTGGAAATGGCGAACAAAAGGTTTTGTGTTACACATATTACACGCAACGTCTTCATACTAAAACAATGTAAATTAATCACCCCGTTGAAGATATTACCTGGAAGCAATCCTTCAGAAAAAATCAAAGTTATCGCCGATAAGTCTTTACTTGTTTCACCAACATATTGGTTCAACATTTTTAGTGAAATCATAGTTTTTAAATTTAAAGTGTTAACGAAGGTGTTAACTCTTATGCCATAACAACCAAAAATAAGGGGCATTAAAAAAGCCCAAACCTTTAGTAATAAAGGATTTGAGCTTAGTATCGGGGAGCGGACTTGAACCGCCGTCCGCCGCGGCGGATATGAATCCCATGCGCTAACCAGCTGAGCTACCCCGGCAAATAATTTTGTAAGTCCTATTTTACAGCCAGATAACAAAGCCATTATTCAGTGTGGAAGTATTTTAATAAAGTCCCTCCCTGAGCCGGTTTTTAGCCATTTCTCAAATGCCGTTGCTTCCGCTTTGTCAGTAAAATCTTTTGTAAAGATTAC
>JANPIJ010000012.1:0-2830 GCA_031424955.1 Ferruginibacter sp.
TAAGCTGGTTGGGACTGACATAGGCAGGAGTGAATGCACGCTTTTTAACTACCTTCTCAATTTTTCCTTGCATTTGAAATGGATTTTTTGGCTGTAATCCTAAATATAGCAATACTTACAGGGTTTCTGAGCAAACCCTAATTATCCGTAAGTTAGTTTTAACCAAACAAACCTGGTACAAAAATTCAATCATTGCGCCGTGTATTTGGAAGTACAGAGATGTCGACCTCAAAAAATACTAAGCTGTAAGAGGAGGTTGAGGCTTAATATTCAAGCGTTTGTTGCCGGTTTTAGCAGGCATTTTTTTGAAAAAATGTAGCAGCGGAATTAAATTAGCTAACAGGTGATTTTTTTTGATCACAAGGTTTGCTTGCTGCTGATAGCACTGTACCCGAAATGCAGGTAAAAGGAGGTGCCCGGATTTCCCCTCTTTACCGACTGTATTTTTTTACTTTTTTAACGGAGATGCAATCTTAATGTTAGTATTGAACGATCGTAATTTTTATGGCAATTAATGAATATCATTTTAAAACTCATTGGAAGGTAAATGGCACCTGTATGGAAGTGTATACAATATTAAGCGATGCCGAAGCACTGGCAAGGTGGTGGCCTGCAGTTTACCTGGATGTAAAAGAAGTAGAAAAAGGCGACTTGAATAGTATCGGTAAAAAGGTGAAATTGTTCACCAAGGGTTGGTTGCCTTATACTATTCGCTGGGATTTTGAAGTGATTGAAAATATTAAGCCGGTCACTTTTACAATAAAGGCTTCAGGCGATCTTGCCGGCAAAGGGGTTTGGCTGCTCCGGCAAGATGGCGACTTTTGCAACGTGAGTTTTGATTGGAGGATCGAAGCGGAAAAAAGGTTCCTCAAAACCTTTTCATTTATCCTGAAGCCAATTTTTTCGGCTAACCACAAATGGGCGATGAAGAAAGGGGAAGAGAGCCTGAAACTGGAACTACAAAGGCAACAATCCGTTGGCTTAACCGGTTTGAGCCAGGTACCGTCTCCTCCCCGTCCCATCTTTCCACACAATTTTACCAATAATAAAATCCTTTAACTGCGTTGTCGAAAATGATTTAAACTAAACCTGTTTTGAGGGTTTCATTATTCTGGCATAAAAGAAGGTTATTTAGCAACAGGTACTTTCTTAGCGCCTTTTTTCCTTGGTACAGCGGCTTTAGCTTTTACAAGTGATTTTTTTGCGGGTGCTTTTTGGGGGCTTTTAGACTTAATTCCTTCTATGAGTAATTTCGCAGCCTTTTTAATCCTTTTTTCAAATTTCTTTTCTCCCAGGCTTTCTTTCAACGCAACCAGGGCCGTTGATAATTGCAGGGTAATTTCTTTAAGAAGCGTCTCCCTGGAATTTTCTTTCTTTTTTTCTGTTACTTCGTTTGTTGACATCGTTTAGTATTTGTGTTAAATGATAACGCAAAATTAATATAAGGTTGTGTATTTCAATGTTAAGTTTTGTTATAAAAAAGATATCTCTGTTTACCCGCCCTGGAATAATGAAAATATGGAAGCTTAATTCATTCATATTCCCGGTTCTTAAAAATGATTAACTTGCCGCCATGTATCAACAGTTATTTAAAAGTCTTCTTGAAAAGGTAAATGCTACCAATGAAGAGCTCGGGTTGATTAAGCCATTCTTTATTCCCAAAAAATTACGCAAAAAGCAATTTTTGTTACAGGATGGGGATATTTGCAAATACAATGCATTTGTAGAAAAGGGTATGCTGCGTTCCTTTACAGTAGATGAAAAAGGGAATGAACACATCGTACAGTTTGCTTTCGAAGGTTGGTGGATCAGTGATTTGTCAAGCTTTCTTACCGGTTCGGTTTCCAACTGCAATATCGAAGCCCTGGAAAATTTGGAATTACTTTTATTAACCATGCCGGCAAGGGAGGAATTGATGAACAAGGTTCCCATATTTGAACGCTACCAGCGTTTGCTATTGCAAAATGCCTACATCGCCCTGCAGGCAAGAATCGCTTCCTCCCTAACCGAATCAGCCGAAGAAAAATACACAAAACTTATTCAGCTTTGCCCCAATATTGTTCAGCGGGTACCCCAGCACATGATTGCTTCCTACCTCGGACTTACACCTGAAACACTTAGCCGTATCCGTAAACAAATAGCCCTGCGGAAATAAATTTAATTGATCCAGGTCAATACAATTACTTATCCTGGCTCAATGACTGGTGATCACATACCATGGTAGCTTTGCATGCTAAATATGGGGCCGTTCGTACAGGCGGTTTTACCTGGGTATAACCATTAATAATAGTTGATGCAGGAAACGGTACAAAGCTTGTATTAGTCAGTTAAGGTTAGCCGTTGAACAGACGTCTTGTTTGGGTTGCGTTCATTTGGCAGGGTATTTAAATAGCATGCACCACCTCAATAACCGGATCAACGTAACAATGATGACTCCACAGAAAACGTAGATATGGAATACGGGGAACCGGTTGGGTAATAATATACACAAAAGCAAAAATTATGAAAGTAGAAATATGGTCTGATATTGTTTGTCCTTTTTGCTATATCGGCAAACGCAAATTTGAAAATGCATTAAATGAATTTAAGCAAAAAGAGGAGGTAGAAATTGTGTGGCGTAGTTTTCAGTTGGATGCGGAGATGGAGCAGGTACCCGGGCAATCTGTACACGAATACCTTGCAAAAAGAAAAGGTGTAACGATTGAAAAAGGAAAGGAGATGAATGATTACATGACCGCGGCTGCCAGGGAAGTTGGCCTGGAATATCACATTGATAAGGCAATCATTAATAACACGCTGAACGCACACCGCCTGAGTCACCTTGCTGCAA
>JANPIJ010000013.1:0-30491 GCA_031424955.1 Ferruginibacter sp.
GGTGGGGACACCAGCCACGGCAGACAGCCGTGGTCGGTGTCCCCAACAGCCACAGCCACAAACGAGAGCGACAATTTGAAATGCACCCTTTAAATATCATTGAAAGGCAATGGAAGTTTACAAAAAACAAATATTGATGCATCATTATTATGGGGCGCAACCGGAACAAAAAAAATCCCGGCCCTGGTTTCTTTATTGAAACCAGGGCCGGGAAATTATCAGTTTAATAAACTATGGCTTACTTAAACAATTTCTGGTACAGCTTGGCATCATGACCATAGATGTCTTCCGCAAAATGAATTTTGCCCGCTTCATCTACCCATGCCGTGTAGTAAGTGATCAACACCGGTACGGGGTGTTTTAGCCGCACCGTTTTTTCTTCTGCCGCATTCATTGCTTCATCAATTTTTTCAGGAGTCCAGGAAGCATCATCCTGTAACAGGTAAACAGCCATTTTTTTAGGATCGCTCAGGCGGATGCATCCATGACTGTAGGCACGTTTGTCTTTTGAGAACAGTGACTTTGCCGGTGTATCATGAAAATAAATATCAAAACTGTTCGGGAAAAGAAACTTCACTTTTCCCAAAGAATTTTGATCGCCTGGTACCTGCCGGATAGCGGGCACATCATCGCCCAGTGATCCGTTTATTTCCATATCATGCTCTTCCAGGTATGCAGGATCTTTTTCCATGGCGGGCATAATTTCTTTCTTAATGATGCTTTCCGGAATATTCCAGTATGGTGCAAACACAACCTGGTTGAGGTTGCCCGTAAAAAGAGTGGTACCGGACCCTTCCTTCCCCACTACTACTGCCATTTCAAATATTTTTTGGTCATTTTCCGATACATGTAAAATAAACTCGGGAAGATTTACTGTTATCAGTTTCCCTTTGGGCTGCTGAATCATCCACTGGGTGCGGCTCATATTTACCAGCAGTTGTGCAACACGGTTTTGTACGGGCACATTAAGGTCCTTCAGTTGGGCCGTTGTGAGTTTGCCATCAGGACTATACCCATGACGAAACTGGAAATTTTCAATCGCTGCCTGCAAGGGTTCCGTCCACGTATTCGTGCTATCTGCCACGGGCATATCCCCGCTTATTAGCAATCTTTTCTTTAGCAACGCAACCTGCGGACCCTTACTCCGGGGTTTCAATTTGGCGGCTTTTTCATCGATAACCGGCCAGCCTCCCTGCTGGAAAATGGAGAGGTATTGCACCAGGTGTTTTTTTAAGTTTCCGTATTCAGGGTTGATATCTTCATAATTTTTATCATCGGCTTGTTTTTTATTTACCAGTGAATCGGCCAGGGCGATCACATTGCCTTTTACATAAGGAACAAATTGTTCCATGTCCTTCGGCTTAATATACCCGTTTTCGGTATTGGATAGAAAGAACCGGAAAAAATTCTCCGTAAGCGCCAGTTCCGTTTTTGTAAGTTTTTTATCTCTGCCTGTCCAGTTGCTATCGTTATCCGCAACCAGCTTGTCCATTTCTTTAAGTAGTTTTTGGTCTTTTTCCAGTTTTTCGGGCTCATAGCTGTGGTAATATTTATACATATTCCAAAAGCCCCGGCCGTGTTCGGTAACTCCGGCGCTGCTAAACCAGGCAAACTGGTAGTTGCGGGTATTGTAAAAACCAGTCATTCTTTGTGAAATACTGTCCGGTAAATTGTTTTCGGTGATATAGGCTACCAATTGCGAACTGTCGAAAAAGAAATCACTATAAGCGTTTCCGGTATTGATAAAGGTATTTCTTTGACTAAGCGACCTCTGGGAGGTTTGGTTATTGTTACTGCTTTCGTTGCTGTTACAGGAAAATAGTATAATCGCAGCAAGTACTGCAATTAGGGTTGTGGTTTTTAGCATGCTTGGGTATATTACAAATACAGTGCCTTTGCTTTGAAGGCTGTTCCAGGTAATTTGCCGGGAGAAAGTGAGGAATTATTGGTACAGTTGGCTTTGTTTTACAGATGGAATTGTTACGGCTGTGCCGGTTTTCCCCAAACAATCATCAATGGGTGGTTGATTTAGTGTACGGTAAACTCAGATGCCTACATACCAGGCCCAACCGGAGTCTCCCATGTCAACAAATTCGTCGGTTACAACGATGCGCTGCAGAAATTTAACGCTCTTATAACCTATTTGGGTTTCAACTCTCAGCCTTACCGGCGCACCGTGAGGAACCGGCAGATCACGGCCGTTCATACCGTAGGCCAGTATCGTCTGCGGGTGAAATGCATCCAGCAGATCAATACTATCGATGTAGCCATCGTATGCGTAGAAATTTACAAACCGTGCGCTGGGAAGTATCCCTGCGCTGTTGAGTATAAGGCTGAGTGGTACACCGGTCCACTCAGCGATGGCAGACCAGCCTTCCTCACAGGTATGCCGGGTAATCTGCGTTCGCGGAGGCAACTTTTTAAGATCTGCCAGCGAATAGGTGCCTGGCCTTGCCACCCGGCCTTCGACCGACAAGCCCCAGTTGGTAAAAGCAGCATTATGTAATCGTCCGTATAACTCACTGAAGTAAGGTTTTGCTGGGTCAGCCGGATTGGTGGTTCCGGTTGCCGGAAAGGAGGATATATCACTGTGTTGGTATTCCTTTGCCAGCGACTGCCCGGGCAGCAACGTGCGGTGGGCAACATAAGTGAGTGCATCTCCCATACGCAGAATATTGCCGTAAGTTGGCGGCAGCTTTTTGGAACACCCGGGCAGGAGCAGTCCGCTTAAGGAGGCCATTCCCGTTATGATGGCGGTGCGCCTGGTTATGATGTGTTTCTTTTTCATATTATTTTCCAAAAGTCATAGCACGCATTTGTTGTTTGAACCCCGACCGGATGACCATCACCACATGTACAACCAAAAAGAGCACAAGCGCAATCGAAGCAAAGAAATGGATGGTACGGGCAGACTGAACTCCGCCAAACATTTCTAGCAGGAATGGATACGCAGCCGTAATAGCCGGTGACATCGTGAGGCCCGTCAATGCTATCAAGGGCAGCAGCAGGAATATCACCGCGAGATAAGTACATTTCTGCAACAGACCATAACGCGGGCCATTGGTTGCAGCCGGAATCTGCATTCGAATATGCCTGATCAAATCACGCCAGAATAACCGCGTAGTAAACTCTTTAGCCGCTGGCCATAAATGATTTCGGAAATGGCCGGTGAAAATTCCGGCAAATAAGTACATCACACCCGTAAGGACAAGAAACCAGGCTGACAGAAAATGGAGACTCCTGCCCCAGCCGTTCTTGTTGAAAATATCGTAGGTACGACTGGCACTGACCGGAGAACCGGCGCCATCGAAAAAGGGAGCACTTTTTTCCCAGCCGCCATGCTGGTAATTTCGGCTGATGGGCAATTCAAACAATGCCGGTGTCAGGTCGTTTCCTACCTCGCCCCAATAAAGCCTCGGGTGACACATCAGGATCACAAACCCGCTAAAGGCCAGCGCAAGGAAACTCACGGTAATAATCCAGTGAGACCCTTTCACCCAGCGCTTATGCCGGATGTTTTCTGCGTTTAGATTTTGAGGAGCGCTCATGTAATTTTTGTTTCCTGATATAATATTAAATGTACATTTTTTTACTATATGTTTTATAAAACTGTTGTTGCTTTCTTCTGCTCCGTGTCGCCCTTTTAAAGACCCGGTTGATAAGTTTTAGGGGGAATCCAGGGCGAAAAAAAATTAACGATCTGTTCCTGGTTGGCGGCCAGTCCTGAGTTGATGAAAATATAAAGTCAGGATAACTTAGACAGCCACTCGCCTGAGAAATTTTCTGGTGGCAGGGTAGAATACTCAAATATTTGATCTGGCATTATGATTGACTCTTTCTCTTTACCCAATTCCGTACATTTGAATTTCGCAAACCGACAGCAAATGAAAATTAAATCACTGCAAGAATTTTACGAAGGAATGGCCACGCATATTCCGGAAGGCATAACTAAAGAGATCGGGCATTTTAATGTTTTTAAAATGGAGGAATTTGCCGCCCGGTTTAAAGAAAAAGCTGTTATGCCATATAACAGGCGTGCGTATTACAAAATCAGTTTAATCAAAGGAAGAAACAGGGCCGAATATGCCGACAAGGTGATCGACATAGAAAAAAATGCACTCTTATTTGCAACGCCCAAAGTGCCGTATCATTATGTACCGCAAGACGATGACCAGTCGGGCTACTTCTGCATTTTCACGGAGGAGTTTTTAATCCGGAATAAAAGTGGTGTTGTGTTAGACGACCTGCCGATTTTTAAACCTGGTGGTTATCCTGTATTCCAGTTAACTGACGGGGATGCAGCCGAACTTGCGTACACTTTTGAAAAAATGTACAACGAACTATCCTCTAACTATGCCTTCAAATATGATTTGTTACGCAACTATGTTTTGGAGTTAATTCACTACGGGCAAAAGTTGCAACCTGCCACAGCTCTGTACCCTGCTCAAAATGCTGCTGCCCGTGTTACTTCTCTTTTTATTGAATTGCTTGAACGACAATTTCCCATTGAATCGCCACAACAAAAACTTAACCTGACAACTGCCAAAGATTATGCTAACCGCTTATCCGTTCATGTAAACCACCTCAATAAGGTATTAAAGGAAAACACCGGTAAAACCACCACAGAACTCATTAGCAGCAGGGTGATACAGGAGGCAAAGATTTTATTGAAACAAACCAACTGGAATATTTCTGAAATTGCCGATTGTTTGGGATTTGAAGAAGTTGCCCACTTTTCTAATTTCTTCAGAAAACAAACCTCTGTTGCCCCGATCAATTTCCGTTCCTGATGACATTATTTGAATTTTGCAAACAATGGATTGAAGTTTGCAAATCATGATCCTTCTCCCCGCTCTACCTTTGTATGGTCAAATTATAAAACAACAGCGTAAGCTTCATTAAATTAAAATTCATATGAACACGAAAGAAATTATCATCGGAGGGGGAAGCAGCCACCCGTTAAAAGTGAACCGTTTTGGTTATGGCACGATGCGGCTAACAGGACCGGGCATATGGGGAGAACCTGCCAACCGTGCTGAAGCCCTGGAAATATTAAAGCAATGTATTCAAAGTGGTATCAATTTCCTGGATACAGCTGATTACTATGGGGAAGACGTAACGAACCGGTTGATAGCAGAAGCCCTGCATCCCTATCCTGCTGACCTGGTGATCTGCACCAAAGTGGGCGGAGCCAGAAAACCTGATAAAAGCTGGATCCCATTCAATAGCCCTGAAAATCTGCGCAGCAGCATTGACAATAACCTGCGCACACTCAAAATGGAACAGATCTCCCTGGTTCATTTCAGAGCGATCGCAGGTGGCGATGTACCTTTTGAAGAGTCGTTAAATGCGATGTTTGACATGCAAAAGGAGGGAAAGATATTACACGTGGGTGTAAGTAATGTTAGTCCCGAAGAGCTGGAAACTGCCCTGTCAATGGGCTCAATTGCTACGGTAGAAAATATGTATGGCCATGCCCAACGTACTTATTTAAATATTCCACACGGTGGAGAAAACAGGGGTGGCGAGGAAGTATTGGCAATATGTGAACAAAACAAAATCCCGCTGATACCTTATTTCTCCCTGGTACAGTCAATGCCCAAGCAGGATGACCGTATTTCTGTTATTGCAAAAAAATACAATGCAACGGAAGCACAGATTAACTTAGCCTGGCTATTACATCGTTCACCATGGATTTTGCCCATACCCGGCACTTCATCTCTTAAGCATTTTGAAGAAAACCTGAAAGCAGCCGATATCAAATTGAGCGAAGAGGACATGCAGTTTTTGGAGTAGGCGTGCCGAAATTTCCTGGTGAGTCACCCCCAAAGGGTGACTCACCAGGAAATTTCATCTCAAGCAAATTGATGTTGCCATATTACTCGTTCGGAAACAACATTATAAACCACGGATAACATTCAGGCCACTGAAAGGAGCGCCTGGTATAATATTCCTCATCTATTGGGCGCAATAAAACTATTCGGTCTTACGGCACCTGCCGGATAAAAAGGAACCAGGGGGTAGCTGCTTTTTTCAATACCGATACTGCCGGAGATTGAAAAAGTTTTTTGATCATTGATATACATCAAACCCATTTCTGCTCTTGAATATATATCAAGGTGGTTGGATCTTAGCAGGCTATTGTTTTGCGTGAATTTATTATTATTGGCAGACAGGAAGGAATGATTAAGACTGATATAAGCGGGTGCGGCAGATACACCTGCAAAGGCATACCAGTTATTATTAAGCCGGCGGTTTAATTGTATACCTACGGGAACAGAAAACATGGCAGCATTTCCGCCATTAAAAAAACTAAACCCGGTGGATATACCGACGTATTTAGTCATAAACCATTTCTTGCCCGGCGTACTGTCTTTAAGATGTGCACCATTTATCAAAGACTGTTGTTGCAATTGATTGATATAACCTCCCGGTAAAGCAGTTTGGGCCTTTACCGATACACAAAAAATCAACATTATGAAAACAAACTTGCTAAGCATATTATCCGGTTTATACTATAAAAATACATATTAGCGCGGTATAAGAAATGAAAACACCAAACCTTAACATTTACAGGGCAGCATATTTTTCAAGTGAGCGGCCCGATATTAAAAAAGAGAAGCCATTTTTCCCTGGTCATTCACCATTAGTGCTGCACCGGCTGATGCATCATCAGGTCCCCGATTATTTTCGATATTTCTTCCGGTGTTTGTTTAAACGTTAAGTAAGTAAATTTTTTACCGGGCACCAGCACATTTTTACCATCGTCTTTTACGTCAAAATTTAATTTCCGGTAATGGAACCAGGGGGCAATGCCTCTTACAGCCACAAGTACAGCCGTTTGATCCCAGCTATTCCGGCCGGTGGTATTTTTATCTTTTGATAAGGCCGTTTCATATGCATCCTTTACAGGGCTGTTTTGTATTGAGTCGTTACGGATTAAAGGAATACCGGTTAATATTTTTTCCCCAATCTCAAAGCCGCTGATAGTAACTGCGGTGGGCCAGTCTTTAAATACTTTTTGGGAAGCTGCTGCATCCACCATCACGTTGAATTCATACCCCTCCTTTCCATTCTTATCAATACGGGCCGCCATGGAAACTAACTGCTTTACTTTTTTTGCTACCAGTTCTTTTCCGGTAAGCGATGAATATTCATCAGGAGCTGAGTTTAATAAATCTGCCAGGTTGGTAAAAAAGCCAACCGTTACAATCGTCACCGATTTATTTCTCTGTTCCGATAACACTTTCCTATACAGTTTTACAGCATCTATCGCCTGTTCATTTGATTGCAGGGCGTGTGGATACTTTGCAATTATCGCCTGCGCCCATTGTTGCGAACAATCTTTGTTGGGTAATTTATTTTTAGTAATGCCAACAGGAATAGCAGCCCTGTTAAAATAAGTGTTCAGCACACTCAGTGTTGGTGCAGTAGTTTCAAAAGCATTGCATGATATGGTAGCCAGGATTTTAGCCTCTCCCAGGTCTGCAAATGCATGCAATAATGCCATAGCGCCTACGTCATCATAATCAGGCGCTATATCCGTATCAAAAATAATGTTTACCGGTTTGTGCTTTTGTGCGAATGAAATACACGATAAGAATACAAAAAGAATGACCAGTGAATTTTTCATGTAACCGATTTTATTTGTGAATGTGCAGGCCAGTAATAGTGAATCAACGTGGAAAGGTATTCAATTATATTTTCCCCTATCATTGTTTTCTTTAGGCTGTTAAGACTAAAGAAAAGCCGGGCACTTAATCCTTTATAAATAATTATCTTCTACCGCACGGGAGTGCTCCCGGTACTGGCCCTGATTCACCCAATTTCGCTATTGTAAAAGGGTATCCGGATTTTCATCTTTGAACGTTAATTAAGTGTAAATGAATTCAAAATTTTACCTACATTGTTTAATATTATTAGGGGAGCTAACATGATAAAAATATTAATACCGGTATTGTTTTGTTTTAAAGTTGTTGCTGTTGATGCGCAGATTGAAATGGCAGCACCTGCACAATGGAACACCATCGGGGAGCTAAAAACACTCGGCTTAACAAAAGCAAAAATGGAGTTTCGGTCATTGGGTTCCGACACCATTTATTTCCTGTTGATGAAAGATTTTCGCAAACAGCAGGAAACCAATTATTTCTCGGTGAAGTTTAATGGAACCGGGAATACATTTTCTCAACTATATGAACTGTTGCAGTCCTTTTTTCTTGCTGAAAACAGGAAGAACAAGGATTATATGAAAACCTTCCGGCTGGGCGAAGAAGGGGTAAACCTGCAGCATTGCAACCTGATTGGCCAGCATGGGGTAACGCTTACTACTAAAGAAGGGTATATCAATTTGTCGGAAAAAGATGTTGATAAACTTTTTGGAAAGCGGTAGCCAGTGTAACCTGGCTATAATCGATTTCGCCGCCGGTAGCCACCTGGTCCATTAAAAATATATGAGCTCCGGCCACATGAAAATGAATCATTTCACAAAAACGATCGTATGCAATTTATTTCTCTTGAACCTTTTGTTCCATCGGGAAGCGACTTTGAAGCATCCAAACAATTATTCCTGGAATTGGGCTTTACCATTACCTGGGATGCCGGTGATTATACCGGCTTTCAAAGAGATGGCTGTAAGTTCATCTTACAGAAATATGATAACAAAACATATGCTGAGAATTTTATGCTAAGCGTCCGGGTTAGTGATGTGGATAAATTATGGAGTGAGGTAACTGAAAAGCAGTTAGTAAAAAAATATGGTATCCGCCTGGGTAACCCAATCAACCAGCCCTATGGCCGGGAAGTAAATATCATTGATATTGCTGGTGTATGCTGGCATTTTGTGCAGCAATAAGAGGACGTCCTGGTAAAATCCTTATCATTTTTTGTTAACTTCAATGAAAATATTTGGGTATGAATACGCATGATAAGAAAACAGAATTACTGGAATTACTCAGTCAAACAAATGACAGTAATTTAATTGATGAAGTTTATGAAATACTTCATCCGGAAGCTGCTGTTGATAATATTGATATTTCAGCACTTCCCGGTGAACTGCAGCAGAAAATAAACAAAGCCCTGGAGGATTATAAAAGCGGCAATTATATCACACACGAGCAGATGAAACAAAAAGTGGAAAAATGGCTTACCAAATAATCTGGACTGCAGAAGCTGACAATGATTTTCACTTCATTATCCATTATTTAAAAGAGCACTGGTCTGACTATTCTGCAGAAAAATTTGTGGCAGTAACAATGAAAAAATTAGAACGAATTGCCACGATGCCTTTTGAACCCAGGTTTACTACTCAGCCTAATGTTCAAAATGATTAAACTAGATAGAAAAAATGTACTATTTTTTAGCATCGAAAATAATTACCTTGTGCTGCTTAGTATTTACCCATACAAAAAGGATATTACAAAAAGTAAATACTTTTAACAGCAGGTGAGCAGCTTTCAAAACTATTGCTATTTACATGTACCATACCTAACCCCAAAAGGGTAATCGTCGAAGTAGATATTTCTTCCAATCTCTATTTTTAACACGAATCCAACCTTACAAAATGTTATATAAATCATAAAGACCAGTTGCAGGTAAACCGTTCACTATTTTATAAGTCTGTTTAAAAGTAAGGGATACAAAAATCATCTCCCTGGTAAAGAACTTTTAAATAACCTTTAAAAAAAATACGATGAAAAGAATTTTTACAAAAATTTACATTCCTTCAAAAGATGAATTAGCCATCGAATTATTTGGAATAGTGCTTTTTACCCTTTCTGCTGTTTACCTGGCTACATACGCAATTGAAATGGGTTAAGCTTCGGCGATACCTCCACCGGCTTTTTACGAAGTGAATTGTTTTTAAGAAGGGGCATTCTAAAAATATATTGGTAATGGCCACTGAAAGACAACGGCCATTATTGGGAAGTGTGAAGGCTATTCTACACTGCTTATCTACTGCTGACTATTTGGTTGCTTTCCAAAAGAACGGCGACCAGTTGGCGGCCTTCTGGCAACTCACTGGAAGAATAGTACAGCTTTAAGACGGTGTTACTGCCTTTTTTAAGGCTGATGATATCCTGCACACGGCAACTCATATCGCCCACTGCTGTTGGTGCATCTTTGAACCGCCATTCTTTTAGCAGTTTATTTTGCCCGTCTTTAATGGTAAGTATCCTGTTTTTGCCCACATTTCCACAATGATGATACCGGACGGTTAATTTATCATTGGGTGATGCCGAATTGAGCTGCAGTGTTTTTACCACCTGCATTTCTTTACCGAATTGCTGCAGCACTACCTTACCGTTCAGGGATATTTCAAATCCTTCCCCACCAAAATTTGATGTAAATGAAAGCATGGTTGCAGCAATAGCAACCATTGAAACTGTTTTACTGATAATTGATTTCATGACTGATGTTTTTTTATTTAGAAATAAATGAACCTGTGAAACGTTTGTGAAGTCCGGTATCAATTTGCCGGCTTCTTTTAATCAACTAATCTGTTGCCGTGGAGGGCTAAGTGCATGCAGGAGATAAAAAATATGATAACATTTCATGGCTATACTTTTATAATGATACACTGATTGTTTGTTTCAATATTGCATTGACCGTCTCATTGTTGTATTCTATATTCACCCACTTACCAACGATGGTTCTTTTTTTATAAACGAACACCGTGTTCTTTGCTTCGGGATTTATTTTGTACAACCCGCAGGTTTCTTCATCCACTGGCGACGGTACCCATACCATGGCTACCCTTCTCAGTCCTTGTTCCGCACACCATTGCCTGATCTTTCTTCCCAATACATCTTCCCCGGTAATGCTATTCTGTTTATAGAAAGGATTCATATACACCAAAAAGACCCGAAGTTTCTTTTCGCCCTGTTTTTCCATTTGCTTTTCAAGCGTTTTTGCAAATTCACTCAACTGATCAAGGTTGGCATGGTTGAACCAAACCATTATACCCTGTCCATAACCGTATTTGCACATTGGGCAAACTGTCTTTCCGCTATCCACTCCTGATAGATGCAGGGGGTCAAAAGCCGGACAGTTGGAGCCAACGGCTAAACCGGATTTTATCTTTGGAAGCCCGGTATAAGGATAATCCGGTACATTTAGCCCAAGCACAATATGGCGGGTACCCTGTGATATGCCGTTGGCCTGCGGTAACAGCTTAATCATTCCGTTTCCTCCCCGGTATTCATACTTTTTTCTTTCTGCTGCTGTTAACAACGGATCATCATCAAAAAGATATTCACTGATCCAATATTCATTTATGCCAGGCTCTTTTACCGTTACATGAATATGTTCTATTGCACCACCCTCCGGGTAACGGGCGGGCCTAAGTGTATAAAATTGATAATAACCATTTTGATCTGTTTTAACCCAACCACGTATATATCCATGCCGCTTTGCCCAGCCTGTTTCTTCGGCTTTTGAAGTGTACCTGCCCGACTGGTCCGTATGGTACACATATATCACCACATCTTTGGCAGGCGTTCGCTGATCACGTTTGTAAACAATTCCACTGATTGTTATCCTGCGGCCGGGTTCATAATAATCCGGTAAGGTATCTACTGCTTTCAATTTATCAAAGGGAGGGGCATCTTCGTATATGGCTTCACATCCTTCGCAGCGGGCACCCACAAGAGGTTTCGTACCGGATGGTTTATTTTGCTGATCTGCTCCGTTTTGCGAACAGGCAGTGAAACTAATGAGGCTAAATATTGCCGGGATGATGATGAAAATTTTCATGATTTGTTTTATTGTTTTTAATGTAAGGAGTAATTTGTATGTAATCACTTGTAGAATAATCGAAATCTGCATGGCCCATCCGGGTGTTTGACTTTGAGATACAAATTTGTATAAACAACCAACGGCATAAAAATCATTTACACCAAAGGAAATGTTGACTTGATGAACCGAAAAACAGCAGTTCGTCCTGTAAATCCGGTGGATGCTGTAATCGGTATTGCGAAATGGAATTTGTACTTTTATTTTGATATATGCAAAACGCAGCTTTTATAATAAAATACAAACTGCATCACCTGTTTTTCTGGATGGTATTGTTTGGACTATGGTATTTCCTGCGCTACCAGGATTATGCTGCCCAATCGATGGCTTTTAAAGTTACCCTGATTAAAGTAACAGACCTGGCGCTGATGGTATATGTAACCAATTATGTACTGATACCGAAACTGCTGTATAAAAGAAAATATGGTTGGTTTGCATTGGCCTTTGCTACCATGATTGTTACAAGCAGCGTGGTTAAAATGAATATCCTCGGTCATGTTACCAATACCCCGGCATTGCTGAATTTTTCGGGGAATTTAAAAGCAAGAATTTATGATAATGTAATTCCACATTTTTTATTGGTGCTTTCGGGAGCTGCTTTTAAACTGATGATGGATTATAGGCAAATGCAGCAACGCATGGTAGAAATGGCAAAGGAAAAAGCAGAGGCGGAATTGAATTTCCTGAAATCGCAGATCAACCCACATTTTCTATTCAATTCTATCAACTCCGTTTATTTTCTCATCGAAAAAAATAATGTAGCGGCCAGGGAGGCGTTGCATAAATTTTCAGGGATGCTGCGGTACCAGTTGTATGAGATGAATGGTGATCGCATACCAGTTGAGAAAGAGATTCAATACCTGGAAGATTATGTTGACCTGCAGAAACTTCGCAAGGATGAAAATTACGCCGTGAAATTTAACTGCTCAGCAGGTGTAACCGGGTTTTTAATTGAACCCTTATTATTGGTTCCCTTTGTTGAGAATGCTTTTAAACATATTTCACATCATTCAAATCAGCTTAATTTTATACAACTCGATTTGAACATGAACAATGGAGCATTTCATTTTAGGATAACCAATTCGAAAGATGAAGCGGAAAAAGCAAACCATAGCCATTCGGGTATTGGACTGAATAATGTAAAAAGGAGACTGGAGCTGTTGTATGCCGGCAAGCACGGCTTGACCGTTACAAATGGAACAGCAACTTTTACTGTAGACCTGATCATTCAAATTTAACCCTGCCGGATACCATGACCATCAACTGCATTATAATAGACGACGAACCCCTGGCCAGGAAAGGTTTGAAGGAATACATAGCTGATATTGATTTCCTGCACCTGTTGGGCGAGTTTGACAATCCACTTGGTGCCACTGCATTGTTAGGCAGTGGCGCGGTACAGTTACTGTTCCTGGATATTCAAATGCCTAAGATAACCGGGATTGATTTTTTTAAAACACTTAAAAATCCGCCTGCAGTTATATTTACAACGGCCTGGCCCCAGTATGCATTGGATGGATTTGAAGTGAATGCCCTCGATTACCTGGTAAAGCCCATTTCATTTGACCGTTTTTTTAAAGCTGCCCTTAAGGCAAAGGAATTTTATGATGTAAGGCAGGAATCCCCGGGGCTATCGGTTAAAACAGCAGTGGCCTCCGGCAGCACGGCGGACTATTTTTTTATTAAGGCCGATAACAAACTGGTGAAGATATTATTGGAAGATATTTTATTTGTGGAAGCCTTGCAAAATTACGTAACCATTTACACCAGCTCCAAAAAATATATCAGCTACCTTACTATTAAATCGGTAGAAGATTATTTACCGGCCGATCGTTTCATTAAAGTACATAAGTCATTTATTATTGCTGCCGCCAGGGTAGATAGTATCGACGGTAATGAGATACGCATAGATCAGCATCATATTCCTATCAGCCGCAGTTTAAAGGATGAAGTGACGGATAAGCTGCTTAAAGGAAAGTTTTTGAAGAGATAGCCTGCGGCCGATATGAGTGTAAGGTGGTTTGCCAGGATGAGCAATGACTGGTTAGTGTTGTGTCATCCCGGAAAGCGTACCCTCATTATAATTTTTCACCGCAATATTTACAAAATTTTGCATTCGCATCGTGTCCCTCCATGCCACAGTTTAGGCAGGCTTCGGCCCTTGTATCTTTTTTTCGCATTGCAAGGGCCATTTCAGTGGTAATAATTCCCGTAGGTACGGCAATGATGCCATAACCCATTAGCATGATAATACTTGCCACAAATTTACCCACCGGGGTTACCGGCGAAATGTCGCCATATCCTACCGTGGTGATGGTAACAATGGCCCAGTAGATACTGTCGGGTATACTGCTAAAACCATTCTCCCCTTTCTCTACCAGGTACATGATGGAGCCCATAATAATTACCAGGGTTAGTACCACCAGCATAAAAATGCTGATCTTCCTCAGGCTGCCTTTTATTGCCCCGCCTAAAAACTGCATTTCCGATAAAAAATGGGACAGTTTGAAAATCCGGAAAATCCGCAGCAACCTCAGTGCCCTTAACACCAGCAGTGACTGGGCACCTGCAAAAAAAATACTCAGGTAGGATGGAATGATCGCCAGCAGATCAATTAGCCCCAAAAAATCTGAACACATAACTCCAGGGCTTTTTAATGCAAATAAGCCGCAGGATATATTCAATGGTAAACAAAATAGTAAAGCCCCATTCCAATAACAGGAACAGCCGACCGTTTGACAGGTGCCACTTATTGATACTATCCAGCATTACCACAACAATACTTGAAACAATCAGGATCAGCAATATTATATCAAAAACTTTTCCTGCAGTGGTGTCGGATTCATATATGATCTCATGTAAACGATGCTGCCAGGTGCTGGTTCTTTCCTTTTCCATATACACAATTGATTAATAAAGATAGTGCAGGGAGGCGTAAACGCTCCCGTGCAACATTTCTCAATGAGCCAGGGCTGACCGGGGATGTTGCAACTGTAGAAGTGATGCCAACACCCGACAGTTTTATACACCCACTGCAAACAAAAAGGGCAGGTGGTACCCTGCCCAAAACTGTTTTTTTGCGTCATTCATTTTTATTTTTGCCGCCGCGTCAGCCACCATCCCAACCACAAACCCGTAAGGCCCCAGGCTACCAGTGCATCAACGAAATGAGCCATAAGGTCGAAGCTGCCATACCAGATATGCATGGTATAGGGAGCATTTAAAAAGACAATGATGCCTGTACCAATTGTGCCGAGGAAAATGGTACTGAAGGAGGGCGAAGGTATTTTGACAAGCAACCAGCAAAGCAGCCACACAATAACAAAATTAACAAGCAGGCCCCGGCCCATATTCATAAACATCTTATTCATACCCGGCATACTTTTATGATATATTACCTGCGCCCAAGGCTTTCCTTCTGTGGTTTTCATTTGTTCCTGCATTTCCTCCGATGAAGTACCCGATGGATATGAAGGCATAAAATAGCCGCCATCTTCAGTGAACTGTGTTCCCAGGTAAGCAAGTATGCTGTCCTGTTTTGGCGTATACCGTTGCTGGGCCTCATGGAGGTTTAAGGCGCCCCAGGTGAGGAACTGCCATACAAACAAAATAATGCCGCCCACCAGGGCGCCGATGATTAATTTTTTCATAAAGGAAATGTTGGTTTAGATAAACAATATAGAAAAGAAAAGCAGTATTTGAAAGCATATTCTCTTAAAGGCGAACATTCCTTTCTGTCTCCGCTTGTTAACAGGCGAATTGAAAATGGGTGATCAGGTTTAACCAATGAAATAATGATACTGGTCTTTAAAACAGGGGGCACGATTTACGGAATAGCAGCAGCATCCTCTTTCCCCGGAACCTGGCCCTTATCCGCTTCCTTATCCTGTTCAATGGCGGGGATTGCTTCGTTAAATATCAACCCCTGCCCGGCCGCATGCTGAGCGGCCTCCACGGTATTTTCTACAATCAGCATTTCAACCTTATTATTACGCAAGGATGTTGCAACCTCCACGGCGATCTTTTTTCTTTCCGGTAATAGTACGTCGCGGATATAAATGGCCAATATGCGACCCGGAAATTCCTTCACTACTTCCCGGTAAATAACCGGGTCTTCCTGGCCGCTATCGCCCACCAGCACAAATTGCAGTTGCGGGTAAGCGTGCATGATCTGCTTAATTTCTTTCAGCTTATGGCCCATATGACCGCTATCGCTAACGGCTTCATAATCCAGTCCAAAGTCACGCAACAGGAGCGGGCCCGCCGGAATATTGTTGAGTTCAAGAAAATCTTTTAGCAGATCGTACAGGTTCCAGGGACTGCTGCTTACATAAAAGAAGGGATTATTTCGTTTGCCGTTTCGGCCCAGTTGAAGCGCTTTGTAAAATTCAGTCACACCCGCAAAAGGCAGCCTTGTACGGGCATTGTGGAGAAACGTGGCCCTGCTCATAGCAAGCAGGTTGGTGGCACCCGTTTTTATAATCGTATCGTCAATATCGCTGATGATGCCATATTCTGCATCGGACGGCGGAATCATTACCTCGGCATGCACCAGCAGGCCCGGCACAAAAGGCATCGGTGCGCTGATAAGCTGTAAGGGTACCGGGTGCCAAAGATTTTCCTGGATGATGGGAGTAAGGGGCTGAAGGTTTAGTACAAAATACCCTTCCTTATCTGTAGTTACTTCATGTGCTTCATCTGCCAACACTACGTTTAGCAATGCTCCCGGTACTTCATCGCTTTCAAAACGTTTGTACATGTTCAGGAGGTTGTTGAGTATAGTATCTTTATCGCCGGCACCGGATATTTTCTTGTCTTCCAGCACCCGACCTTTGATGTATAAACGGGTGGCAGTACCATAGGTACGATAAGGGATTATCTGAACCGGGTCATTCAGACCCAGTTTATTTTTAAAATTGAAACGCAGCTCATCCCATTTGTCTTCGATGAAAGCGGCAGATTGAATAAAAATATCTTTCCAGCCCGGCATAATTGTATTTGATATTTAGATTTAAAGTTAGATCATTCCTGCTGATTGGCTCTACCGGTAGTATAGATGAATAAAACCAATATCAGCTACATGCCTTCCTGAAACACTCCCAGGTAAAAGGCACCCCGCTCCACCCTGCAGCCCGGTAATGGCATTGCTTTCCATCAAGCTATCACGAAACTCCGCTAACAAATGCACTGGATTGATTGGCCCTATTTTTTAAGTACAATACCCCCAATCCTTTTTTGCGATCGAAAAAAGATGGGTTGTTTCTCCTGGTACAACGTAAGATTAACCCCGGTTTTTACCGTTACTGAACCTGTTGGCAATATGGTAAGCGTTTTACACCGGCTATTGACATCCACGATTATATTGTGCTTCATATTTACCACCGTAAGGGAATCAGGTATTTTATTATTGCTCCAGTTGGCAGGGTTGCTCCAGTTGCCATCTCCCAGGCTTTCCGATGCCGGATCCGAACTGGCGACATATTGTTTACAATAGGGATGCAGGCATAAGGGTTCATAAAATAATACGCCACTATCTGTAGCCACCAGCAGCTTAAAGCGGGAAGTATCGTAAGCCAGTGCATTCACCTGGTTGGAAGGCAGCCCGTTTGCTTTAGTGAAAAGCCGGTAGTTTTTGGGGTTGTCGATCTTATCAATTAATCCATCTCCCCTTTCAAAAAATACGATGCCATTATTGGTGCCGATGTATACATCGCCATATTTGTTACCACAGATGGCATTGAAACTGGCCAGCGTACCAGGGGGAAAAGCATTAGCAAAATTGATATAATGAAAGTGCTGGTTTTCGTCCAATACAATCAAACCATTATTGGCAAGTGGAAACCAGGTTCTGTTTTTGGCATCACCATAGATTGACCTGGCCACAAAACCGGAAGGCAGTATCGGGTCGGTATTGTGATCGTAATAAGTAATAAAATTGTTGGTTGATGCATTATAACTAAGCAACTGGTTGATGCCGTTGTTGGCCTGTGCAAAGGTCCAGATTTCATTTGCATTGCCGCCTACCGTTAGAACACCGGCGGTATTACTGGCAATATTGAGGCCGCCACTTACATTGTGAAAGAATTTGGCAGTGTTATACAGGCCCTGGCCAAGCATTCCGCTGGTAGAATTACCACTGGTAATATATGCCAGCGAAGCCATCCACACTTTGGGATTTACCACATCATTCTTCCGGTTGGTATCTACATAAATGCAGCGTACATTACGGGAAGGAATATTTGACTGGGCACCAATTGTATAAAAATCATTGTTAGTTGGACCATAAGGCGCCCGCAGGTAATTAACACCGCCTGCCAATGCCTGGGAACCACCCGCCTGGGTGCCGGATTGAGCAATCCAGATATTTCCACTTTTATCCGCTTTTATATCATTGATCCGCACATTGGGCACTTCGGTTCTTTTTTCCCAGGCGTCGTTACGATACCGGTATAATCCATTGTAATTCGTTCCTGCCCAAACATCGCCACTGGCATCCACCGCCACGCTTGTAAAATTGTTGGTGGTAAAAGCAGGCGTGTTGCTCATGTTGTAAATATTGGAATCAACCGCCACTGCAACCCAGGCAGCTTTTACTGTTTGAACTTCAGTAGAACCAATGCCATACAAGGTTGCAGTGGCGTTGATGGAAACTGTTTTTGCGGTGGCATAAGTGGCATTGGGTGTAAGGTTGAGCGAAGTGAGGTAGGCGATCTTTTGTGATATTCCAAAACCTAAGCCTACAATAAAATAAGGAGTAAGGAAAGTGTTGTAAGAAATTTCTCCCTGGGTGATCAGGTAAAACCATTTGCTTAATACGCCGCTGTTGGTATGCACACCACAATTATCGGTATTGGGAAAATCCCTGCATGTTTGTATGGAGGCTGCTTCCCAATGAGTGCCCTTGTAAGTGGAGGGGTTGTTATAAATAAGCGGGTTCGACAAATCTCTAAGGCCTTTTTCAGGCTTATCAAGATTGGCATATTTTTCTCCATACCGCCAGGTAAGTTCACCCGGAAGCGGAGAGAAATTCAACTTTGCATAATTGGCAATGCAGGCTGCCCAGATATCACTGAAGCCTTCATTTAACCCACCCGACTCCCATTGGTATACCAGGCTGTTATTGGTTTCAGTGATGCCGTGACCCGATTCATGTGCACACACATCCAGGGCGGTACGGACATTGCTTACGGTGGGGGTTCCGCTGCCATCACCAAAATGCATATTGCTTCCGTTCCAAAATGCATTTTCGAAAAAGTAATCTCCCAGGTAAGTACCACTATTGTCCCATTTCGCCTCGTTCACATGTACATAGTTCCTTAATTCCCCATTTTTATTATCCCACCCGTTGCGGTTATGGATATTGAGCCAGTAATCGCTTACAACCGCCATATTAAATTGCACATCCATAGCGCCATTATCAAAAGTACTGTTATCATATTCAGCAGCAGTCCAGTTATTGTCATTGTCTAAAAAATCTATGGCCAATGCTTCATTATTGATATTGGTGTTATAAGGTTTCTGCTGAAAATTCAATGTGATAATATTTTGCCCGTTACGAACTTGCCGGAGCCGGAATGGTTTTCCGGCTACCCCGCTGGCGTTATCTGTTACAATATTTTGCGTACCAAGGTATCGGGTATCTGCTGTTCCGGTCACATTGGAACTGGGGCTATTGATATTTTGCCTGCTATTATCAGTTGCCTCATTCAAAACAGGGGTATTCCTTTCGGCTGATAAACCCGCCTGCACCTTAGCCTGTCCGGCATTTTGGGCAATATCAACCGGATCGACAACTGAGATGCTGTTTGGTGCCTGCATCATTTCACTTCCGGTGCTTGCTTTTTTTTGAACCAGGTTTTTGTTGTGTTCTGCATGTTTTATAATCGGATCATTCAGCACCAACGTACCATCCATGGCATTCACATATACATAAGCACGGGTAACCGGTTGCAGGGCATAAATATTAAATTTATAAGCAAGACATACCGCTCCCGTTTGCTGGTAGGTAGACACTATTACCAGTTCGCCCCTGGGTTCCATAAAGGAAGGATCATTGCCGGTATAACCCGTCCACACATACCGGTCTGCGGCAGTAAAATCAAGCGCTTTTTGCAAAGCGGCTTTTTCATTGAGCACAGGGCTGGTATTAAACTTGTCATCAATACTATAATATTCCATTTGAAGCATCGATACTTTTCCATTAAGGCTGGTAGCATTTATTACGCCATGTTCTACTTTAATTCCCCTGAAATACTGGTGCAGTTTTTCTACGTTCACCTCCGTTGTATTGATCTGCAACGGGTCGGGCGAAAGAAGATCAACTCCCTGCCTGAGTTGCAGTTGGGAAGCAAGCCATCCCGCCGTCTGGGCTTTCGATAAACTACTGCCGGAAGAAAAAAGAATTCCCGCCTGCGATTCATTGATGATACTCATTTTTAGTCCACTTATTGCCGGATCCAGGAGGTCAAGTGTTGCTTTCATTTTGCTTAGTGAAGGCTGGGCTGTTACCTTGAAAAGCAGGGTCATGGAAAAAATGGTCAACAGAAGTTTTCGCTGTCTCATATTGTGGTGATTTAAATTAGCGTAAATGAGTTTTATCGGGGGTTGTTAAAGCCATTGCTTTAAGTAGTTTTCAGCGGTACGATGGTGGCATCATGAACAAATGTCGCATTAGGAATTGACAAAATCTATACATAATTTACAGTATTGCCTAAGCGGTTATACTTCAAATTTTACCGGCGCTGTTTCAGCCGTTTAATAGTAAGTCCTGTTCAGCCTGTTTTATAACGAATGGCAGCTACATGCATTTTAAAATCACTAACTTTATTTAATAAACAGGTATCAATGGAAACACGACAAATAGTTTTGGCATCCAGGCCAAAAGGCACACCCACCGAAGATAATTTTAGATTTGAAAAGATTGAGCTACCTGTCATCAAGGAAGGGGAAGTATTGTTAACAGGATTGTTCTATTCGGTAGATCCTTACATGCGTGGCAGGATGAATGATGTAAAATCATACTCGCCGCCTTTTGAGATCGGACAGCCCCTGGTTGGTGGTGTAGTGGCAAAGGTGATGGAAAGCAAATCGGGCAATTTTAACCCGGGTGATCTTGTTACAGGGTACCTGCCATGGATGGAACAAATGGTTGCAGCAGAAAAGGGGATTAAAATAATTGATACTTCCCTGGCACCCGCCAGCTATTATTTAGGCATATTAGGTATGACCGGGCTTACCGCCTATTTTGGCCTGGTACATATTGGCAAACCTAAACCGGGAGAAACGGTAGTAGTATCAGGTGCAGCAGGAGCAGTAGGTGTGGTGGTTGGCCAGATCGCAAAAATTCAGAGTTGCAGGGTGATCGGTATTGCCGGCAGTGATGATAAAATAAAATTATTAAAAGAGGAATTCGGTTTTGATGAAGCCATCAATTATAAAACCACACCAGACATGAAAAAGGCCATTGCCGCTGTTTGTCCCGATGGAGTCGATATTTATTTTGACAATGTAGGCGGTGAAATATCTGATGCGGTTATCAGCAATATTAACTTTCATGCAAGGATTCCGCTGTGCGGACAGATATCACTATACAACAGTACAGAAACCCCGGTTGGTCCCAGGCTGCAGCCAATGTTACTTACCAGGAGCGTATTGATGCAGGGGTTTATTATCGGCAATTATCAAAGTCTTTTCCCGGAAGGGATTGCCTATTTGGCAAAATGGGTAAAGGAAGGGAAGCTGAAATTTACAGAAACCATTATTCATGGTTTTGACCAATTGCCAACTGCCTTGCTGGGATTGTTTAAGGGCGAAAATACCGGTAAGATGATTGTGGAAGCTTAATACGGCGTGCTTACCATTGCATTTTTCAAATATTACTTTTAGTTTTACGGTCAATCATCACTAAAAATTTATTGTATGAAAAAATTGCCTTTAATTATTTGCATGCTGCTCTTTTCATCTGCCGGCTACTGCCAGCTTACAAAAGATGAAAAAACGAAGGTTACCGAACATTTGGCATCCACTTTAGGTATCTTATCAAAGTCAGTGGAAGGCTTAAGTGAAGCCCAGCTAAACTTTAAACCGGATACCGGCAGATGGTCTATCAAAGAATGTGTGTACCACCTGGCTTTATCAGAAACCAATATCTGGGCATGGATGCAGGGACTTATGCAGGCACCCGCCAATCCTGATAAAAGAGCCTCTATAAAAATGACAGACGACCAGTTACTGGCCGGGATAGAAGACAGAAGTAAAAAAATTAAAACCGGCGAACCTTTTGAACCCCAAAACGCCAAATGGGCAAACAAGGATGAGGCGATGGCTTTTTTAAAAGCCGAACGTGAAAAACATATCAGTCATATAAAAGAATCTGCTGATGATTACAGGAATCATATCGCAGAGCAGGGCCCCGTTGGACCAATGGATGCATACCAGGTTATTTTGCTAATGTCGCAGCATACCGTAAGACATACCAAACAGATAGAAGAAGTGAAAGCAAGCCCGGGATATCCATCCATGTAATTAGTGGAGGCAGGTTCGGGATGGTGCCGGGCTCAACGCAGGGCCCGTAGTTTAATTTTTTAGCCTGCCAGGGGCTCATCCCTGCCGGGTGCGTGGGCCGGGAGTTTTGTCTATTGGATTGTTTGCCTACACCAGGCCCACCATCCATTATTTACATAAATTGACCGTCAGGATATTTTGCAAGAGAATGCCGGGCGTTCGTCCTTCCTGTCCTGAGCCATATGGATTTTCAGCCAGGCACATTGTTTTTATTAAGATGCCAGCTCACCAGGAAGAGGAATCCTGAAAGAAAAAGCGGCCCGGAAATTAATGCGTAGGCTGACCAATGAAATTTGCCCCAGGTAAAGACGATGTATAATATTCCAAGAATGGTATACACAATTCCTCCAATCCAGTCCTTACGCCAGGACAGCACGAGAATAAGAACGACAAAAAATGTCGGCACCAAATGCATCAACAGCGCAAGTGCTGTCTTCCGGAAACCATCTCCATCGGCAAAAACATCCATAGCAAAAATGCTTATGAAGCCTGCGAAAGCGATACTTATTAGCCTGGCTGTCCAACGAAGTATGTTTGCGTATTTATTTCTTTTATTCATTCTAACGGAGTTCTGATATTTTGTGTGTGTAAAAATCGCCTGACTTTCGTAAAAGAAAAATGATATTGGTCATATCAGTTTTCTAATGGTTGATGAAGTTTTACTTATTAATATTAGCGGGTTAAAGTTTTTAAGCAGCTTTGCAAAACATCCAGGTTGTCAATTCGAATAAAAGGGATTCACAACTGGTAGTACAAATGATGGCTTATCGAAAGCCGCTCGCTTTTCATCCGGATAACAACTTTAAGTACGTCATTAATAATTCGGAAAAACCAATGTCTCCGCCAAAAGAGCTATTGCATTTGACAAACCAAAACTTTATTTTTAAGAAAAACAGCTATATGAAAAAACTTTACCTCTTTTTTGCATGCTCCATGATATTGGGGTTTGCAATCGGTCAGAAAAAAATAGTAAGGTGCTATTCCCAGGAGCATCTGCAGCACCAGATAAAACAAGATCCGGAAAGGGGCAGCCGGCTGGAAGCACTTGACAACCGGGTAGATGAAATAATAGCGAATAAATCGGGTGCCGCCGCAAAAGGTAAACCAGGTGGCACTCCACGGTCCGTTGTTTATATACCCGTAGTGGTGAATGTGGTATTTAGAACCACGGCGGAAAATATTTCCGATGCACAGATCCAATCACAGATAGATGTGCTCAACAAGGATTTTACCGCCACTAACAAAGAGGTATTAAATTCCGGGTCGTACAATTTTGCCGGGTATTTTAGTTTGGTTGCAGATTGCAAAATCCAGTTCTGCCTGAACAAAGTGGTGAGAAAGGCAACAACTGTTACCGCTTTCAATCCCAATGATGATGGTGTGAAGAAAACAGCAATGGGCGGTCAGGATCCGCTTAATCCTGAAACGATGCTCAATTTGTGGTCATGCAATATGGTTGGCGGTATCCTCGGCTACGCCCAGTTTCCCGGGGGAAAAGCCCCCACCGATGGAGTGGTAATTCTGTACGGCGCCTTTGGCACCAGTGCGGGCGGTGCTACAGAAGCACCTTATGATGAAGGCAGAACTGCTACTCATGAAATTGGCCACTGGCTTGGGCTACGCCATATTTGGGGCGACCGGCAATGTGGAAATGATTTTGTTAAAGATACACCGGAACAGGATGGTCCAAATTTTGACTGCCCTGCTCCTGGCCTGACAAGTACCTGTAAGCGGCCCGTGCTGGAGCAGTATATGAACTATATGGATTATGTAGTGGATTTGTGTATGTATATGTTTACCAAAGGGCAACTGTCACGAATGGATGGTTATATCGCAGCAAGCCGTGCGCCCTATTGCCTGAATGCATGCCCCGCACCGGCATTAACGAAGACAGCCAATCCGCAAAACCGCATAGCAGCCTCATTGGCCGGACAGCAATTACTCGTATATCCAACCATTACGGGTGATCTTACCAACCTGGTGATACCATCCAAATCAGGCGGAAGGGGTGATATTGTATTACTATCACAATCAGGGGCCATTGTTAAACGGCAACGCGTTGTTTTAACAAGTGGCAATACGTACTTTAAGTTGAATATGGGCGACCTTCCCAATGGAATCTATTTAATTAAGGTGGTGAACGCTGATGGCAGGAGTGAAACACAAAAACTGGTTGTTCAGCATTAAAGTTATGTACCAAACCAATAAGAAAGGCTGCTATGGTGCAGCCTTTCTTATTGGTAAGTTTCCGGTATTCCGTTGTTATTTTTCTTTTCTACCCGGCAACATGCTTTTGAAGCTAAGTATGCCAGTGAAAAACTCAGCGGCTTTTATTTCAGAACAATGTCGCCATCCATCGCAGGGTCTCCCGGATATCTGAAAGGCTTCCGGCTTTAAAATGCCGACCCATTTTATTATGATTGATTTTCATTATTTTGATAAAATCTCATCATTAAAAGAATTGCGGAAAACACACCATTCGTACCACCGAAAAAAGTACTTGCAATTCTAAAAGCAAGATTGTATTTTGTCAATCCCCGCTATTCCTCTCTTTTTTCATTCTTTAAATTTATTTTTTATGAAATTAAAAATTTGGATTAGCCTTACAGCTTGTTCGCTGTTATTTTTTGCTCCTGCAGGTTTTGCACAAACTGCCAAAACGGTATCATTGAAAACTGCAAAAAGCAAAACCATGACATGGACGACCAAGTCGGCCGAAGCAAAAACACTTGCCACCAATGGCGTTAAGCATTTTATGAACATTGAAATGGAACAGGCCTATCATGATCTGTCGGCCGCATTAAAATTAGATCCTGGTTTTACGGTAGCGCTTGTTTTTATGGCCAATCTAACCAGGGGCGAGGTTAGAAAGTCTTATTTAAATAAGGCTTTAAAAAGTGCTGCAAATAAAACTGCCGGGGAGAAATTATTTGCATCCACACTGGATGAAAAGAACAACCAGGAAACGAACCGCGATACCTGGGCAAAACTTCATAGCATGTTTCCTGATGGAGCCATGATTTCAAATTATTATGTTGTAACCAGGGCTACACCGGAAGAAAGGTTTGCGGCTGCTGAGGAATACATTCAAAAGTTTCCCAAAGAACCGGCTATGTACAATATCATCGCTTATTATTATTTGCAGGACAAAAAAGATAATGACAAGGCAAAAGAGCATTTTGAAAAATACATTTCCTTGTATCCCGATGGCTACAACCCGTATGACTCGATGGGAGAATTTTATGTAACTACGGGAGATGCTGTAAATGGAGAGAAGTATTACAGGCTTGCTTTGGAAAAATATCCATTCGCCACCAGTTCACTGAATGCGCTTCAAAAGATAATGGACGCAAAACCTAAAGAAGAGGCAACAACACAATAATGTAAATAGTTGATATCGTTCTTCCCGGTAAATCCCGGCAATTTCCATTGCCGGGATTTTTTGAGGCGTCTATAAAATGATACGGAATGGTGGATCGGGCTGCTAAATATGAAAGGTACGGCTCACCGGTATAGTGTTCATAATTGTCCGGATAAATGCTCCCCGATGGTTCATATTCTAACAACCCCTCACTTCAACCAAACAACCGTGCTTTTCTAACCTCCCGGTTCCTTACTGAAAATAAAAAGCCCAAAGAGCTTTCAATGCCGGAAGAGTCTATCCCGATCGCCAGGCCATTTATTGATGCCTTATATTTTTTTCTAAAATCAACGATTATTGTATCACCTTTAGGGAATAAAAAAGTTGCTGTTATATGAATAAATTCTTCCTGCATTTTTTTTGGATGTTTTCAATCACTGGTTTAGCGAATGCTCAAACCAATAATTATTTCCCGGTGCAAACCAATATAAAAACCGGGATCATTGAAGGCAACTATGATTCAAAAACCGGGATGCAATTTTACCTGGGCATTCCTTTTGCAAAGCCACCCGTAGGGGATCTCCGCTGGAAGGCGCCGCAGCCGGTCACCAACTGGCCGGGCGTAAAGGAGACTAAAAAATTTGGCCCGCGGGCCATCCAGGCCATTGTTTTTGGCGATATGAACAGCCGGTCAGCCGGTTTAAGTGAAGATTGCCTGTACCTGAATGTATGGACACCCGCCAAGCGGAATACCAGGAACCTGCCGGTACTGGTATATTTTTTTGGAGGCGGATTTGTTGCCGGGGATGGGGCCGAACCGAGATATGACGGGGAGAGCATGGCAAAAAAAGGAATTGTGGTGGTTACGGTAAATTACCGGCTTGGCATCTTCGGGTTTTTTGCTCATCCCCAATTGAGTGCCGAAGCACCTTACAAGGCTTCTGGTAATTATGGGCTGTTAGATCAGCATGCTGCTTTAAAATGGGTACAGCAAAATATTGCTTCCTTTGGTGGTGATCCAAAGCGGGTAACCATTGCCGGCGAATCGGCCGGTTCTATTTCAGTAAGCTACCAGATGGCTTCACCGCTTTCAAAAGGCCTGATTTCGGGAGCTATTGGCGAAAGCGGTGCCGGAATCAATCCTACCCTTGCACCCGTTAGTTTGGCCGAAGCAGAGAAAGCAGGAGTAGAATTTGCACAAAAGGCAGGCATTACAAAATTGACTGAGCTTAGAAAATTAAGCACCCGGGAATTATTTGAAATTTACACTGAATCAAAACAAAGCAGGTTTCCTTTAGTGATTGATGGCTATTTTTTAACGGCATCCATTTCAGAGACCTTTGCTGCAAAAAAGCAGGCGATGGTACCGCTGTTATTGGGATGGAACTCTGCCGAGATACCAGGCATGGCTTTCATGAATGGTGTACCGCCCTATACAAAAGAAAACTATCTTAAAAGAATACAACAGGAATATCCAAATGATCATGAAGAAGTGTGGAAGCTTTACCCGGGTGATTCATCCAGGCAAATAGAATTTTCAGCGACCGCCCTCGCCTCCGACCGGTTTATTTCTTATAGCACATGGAAATGGGCTGACCTTCATTTGAACAATAATAACCAGCCTGTTTACCGCTATCTTTTCAGCAAAATAAGACCGCCACTGGCTAATCAGCAATTAACCTCGGGGCTTGCCGGTGGCACCGTAAAAAAAGATGCGAACGCATTTAAAATGCCTGAACCCATCGGGGCGCCGCATGCAAGCGAAATTGAATACTGCATGGGCAACCTGCACCTTATTAAGGATTATGCCTGGACGGACGCTGATTATAAAGTGTCGGAAACAATGCTGAATTATTTTGCCAATTTTATTATCAATGCCAATCCAAACGCTCCCCAATTACCCAATTGGCCGGCCGCTAAACCAAAAGACCCTAACCCCGATGTGATGATTATTGATGTTGAATCTGCATCCGCCAAGGCTAATACTGATAGCCGGTACCGTTTCTTAGATAAAGGATATAGCCTGAAAAAATAAATGATTGATTAAGAAATTGTGTATAAGCCAGGGATTGCTTCATCCGGTATTTAACTATATTTCACTTTAAATAATTATTACAATATGAAATTCTCCAGGCTGTTTTTGATATTTATCTTTTTTCTGCTGCAATCTTACCACACCAAAAATAGTTCCTGTCAATTGCAGAAAAGCAGGCAATGGGTTAGCCTGTTTAATGGAAAAAATTTGAACAACTGGACGCCCAAAATAGCGGGGCATCCCTTAGGTGAAAATTTTGGCAATACTTTCAGGGTGGAGCATAAAATGCTGAGTACCCGGTATGATCAATACGATAGTTTTAACAACCGCTTTGGTGCCTTGTATTATAATAAAAAATTCACCAGTTACCGGCTGAAAGTTGAATATCGATTTGTTGGCAATCTTACACCCGGCGCACCTTCCTGGGGCTTCCGGGATGGTGGCATTCAGTATCATTGCCAGCCGCCGGCCACCGTCGGTTTAAACCAGTCCTTCCCGGTTTGCCTGGAATACAACCTGCATGGCAGAAAGGATGCCGGAGACCGACCCACCGGTGAAATATGTGCGTCAGGAATGTATGTTGAAATAAATGGGAAAAGAAATAGCGCTTACTGCACCCCTCCCACCGTGAAAAGAACTTTCGCAGGCGACCAATGGGTTACTGCAGAAATTGAAGTGCAGGACGGAACAATCACTCATTTCGTAAATGAGGAGCAGATCATTCAATTTGAAAATCCCCGCCTGGATAGCACCCATACCGAAGCAAAAAAAATGATTATTGCAGGAAGGGATATGGTAAGAGATGGTTACATTTCACTGCAATCAAACAGTCACCCGATGGATTTCCGAAAGATTGAGATTATGGAATACTGATGATCATTTGGCCTTTTAAGCGGAAACTTTTTCTTTGATTCAAAACTTTAAGACAAATTCATTAAAGATCTAATTCTGTCGTTCAATGTCATTAGAATCCTGTAGCAAATATGGTTTGCTTAATTTTGAATAAACAGAACTATGCAGTTAGCAAATTTTCAACAAAGTATAAAAGACGCTTTACCGCCAGCGGAGATCGGGCCGAACTTGTTAGCAATGTGGCACGACGGCCATGGCAACTGGGATAAAGCCCATAGCATGGTTGATAACCTGGAAGATGCAACAGCCTGTTGGGTGCATGCTTATCTTCATCGAAAAGAAGGCGATTTATGGAATGCGGATTACTGGTATCGGAAGGCCGGCAAAAAAAGGCCTGATGTTAGCTTGCAACAGGAATGGGAAGCCATTGTAAAATCATTGCTATGACATTTGATGCTTTTGCCTGGTCACATTTTAATTACCAGATCATTCAGTTTCCAACTAAAACCTATTTTTAGGGTTGCACTCATTTCTTCTTCCCTTGTATAAAGCAATCACAAATGTTCCCATCACTATCTCCATGTAAAAAAATATTCCGGTTAGTTGTTGTTGCCGCTGCTGGCCTGTTTTATTTGGTACCATTGCAGGCACAACAAAAAGGCATACCGGTAAACCTCGCCTGTGAATACCTGGTAAATCCTTTAGGTATTGATGCAACACATCCACGTTTATCATGGCAATTAAACGATACCCGTTCAGGCGCCAGGCAATCTGCATACCAGGTATTTGTGAGTACCGATTCGCTGGAAGTAAACAACGCAAAAGGCAATCAATGGCAAACACAAAAGTTGAATGGAGCAAAACAACTGATCAATTTTGAAGGAAAGTCATTGCAACCCTTTACCAGATATTTTTGGGCCGTAAAAGTGTGGGATAAAGACGGGGTAACATCGGTATCCAGGGCAGCCAGTTTTGAAACAGGCATAATGGAAATGAAAAACTGGAAGGGGGCATGGATCAACGATACCAGGGATATCAACGTTAAACCGGCACCTTATTTCAGGAAAGCATTTGGCCTGGTAAAAAAGATGGTTAAAGCCAGGGCCTATATTGCGGTGGCTGGCTTGTACGAACTATATGTGAATGGCCTGCCAATCAGCAACCACCGGCTGGACCCAATGTACACCCGGTTTGACCGGCGTACCCTTTACGTTACCCATGATATTACGGCGCAGTTGCAACAGGGAAAAAATGCAGTGGGTGTTTTGCTGGGCAATGGATGGTTCAATCACCAGTCTACTGCCGTATGGTATTTTCATGAAGCGCCCTGGAGGGCTCGTCCGGCGTTTTGCATGGATATCCGGATCACCTATGATGATGGTTCGGTTGAAACAATCAATACCGGGAAAGATTGGAAAACAGCCCTGAGCCCTGTTATATTCAACAGCATCTACACAGCCGAGCACTATGACGCCCGGCTGGAGATACCCCACTGGAATGAACCGGCTTTTAATGATTCCACATGGAAAGGAGTCATTTATAGCCCTGCTCCTTCAACGAATATTGTTGCACAGGTTTTACATCCCATCCGCAATGTAGAAGAAGTACCGGTAGCCTCATTAAATAAAATAAATGATACCAATTATGTATTTAACCTGGGTAGAAATATTGCCGGTGTAAGCCGTATAAAAGTAACAGGTGAAGCCGGCACCATCCTTCGGTTGAAACATAGTGAAAGACTGTATGGCAATGGCCATGTAGACCTGTCGAATATTGATGTGCATTACCGGCCAACAGACGATAAAGATCCTTTTCAAACAGATATCTTTATTTTGAAAGGCACTGGAAGCAATGAAACGTTCATGCCCAAATTCAGCTATAAAGGTTTTC